>CAZCFU010000046.1:0-9534 GCA_964498005.1 uncultured Oscillospiraceae bacterium
TTGACCCCTTCTATTGGGGGGCAATCAAATTGCCCGAGAAGACGGAATGGGTGACTTATGCTGCTTCTATGCAAGATAATATAGATGAAAAAGCAGAACCCACAATTAAAAGTTTATTACAAAACTTTCGGTATATCAGCGTAAGGGAGTCCTCACTGGCACACAATCTTAAGGAGATTACAGGTTGTCAGGATATATGCCAGGTTGTGGATCCCACATTGCTGTTGAGCGGTGATGAGTGGGCCGAATTGGCCGGTGAGCGAATTATTGGAAAGCCGTATCTACTCTTGTATATGGTGGAATACTCTGCCGGTGCAGAGAGAATAGCGCGAGAGATAGCCGCAAAAAAGAATATTGAAGTAGTGTGTATTTCGCCGGATGTAAATTTCAAGACTTCAAAAGGTGTGGAAGTAATCTCTCCAAAGGACTTCCTCTCTCTTTTCAAATATGCAGACTTCGTGGTGAGCGCCTCTTTTCATGGGACAGTGTTCAGTTTGCAGTTCAAGCGCCCATTTCTATCATATAAGGTAGGTAGAGGTAAAGATGCCAGAGTACGGAGTCTATTGGAGCCGATAGGACTCTTGAGAAACTTTACCGATAAGATAGAAGATGATTATAATTATAATTGTGACTACGATGATAATGCACTCAGTGATATGAAGGGAGAATCGTTTGAGTATCTTGAGAAGATATGTAAGCCGCAATATAAAGAATCGGGTGATTAACCAAGACACCCTGCACAGAATAGAGTAAGTATCGGGATATGAAAGATGTGTTATTGAGCGTCGTAATTATTTCGCACAATCAGAAAGAATTATTGCGTCGATGTGTAGAGAGTGTGTTGGCCCAACATACAGATTTCGGGGTGCAGATTATAGTAAGCGATGATCGCTCAGATGATGGCACACGAGAGATGCTTGCCCAAGAGTATGGGGGGTGTGTAGAGACGCTACATTACAATTCGGATAATGCACCTATATCTTTGACGTTGCAGAGGGCATCTTATAATCGGCTTAATGGCTTGCAGTCGGTAAAAGGTAAATATCTCATTCATATTGACGGGGATGATTTCTTTACAGGTACAACTCTTTTTCAGGAGATGGTGGATACTCTGGAGCACCATCAGGAGTGTGATGTATGCTGTCAGAACTTCTGTTGGATTGATTCGGATGCAATAGCAGATACAGGCCGGTACGTTCCGTTTAATCAGAAAGAGGTACTTAAAAAGTTTCAGATCGTATCGGCCGAAGAGTTTCTAAACAGTGCAGGGTATTTGCCCAATTCATGCTATTGTGTAAGGGTAGATAATTTGAAGAAGGACACGATGTTATCTACTATTCCCTACGATGACACTTTAATCACAGCGCGATATATGCGTGGTGGCAAGATAGCGATAATAGCGAGATACGATTTTGTATATGTGCGCTATAACGCTTCTTCATTCAATAGTTTTAATACTCAAGAAAAGAGGATACTGTTTCAGCCGGATTTGCAAAAAATAATACTGAGTCCGAAATTAGCCGGATACTTTTTAAAAAAGAATATCGGGGTTATCAATTTTATAGCGCAAGAAGCATTAAAGAAAGGGGAGATGCGGGAGGATCTGATACGATATTTAAGCACTCAACCTGTATGGGTGAATAAAAACTTTGGAAAAGTGAAAAATATATCGGTTAGATCACGATATATAATGATATACCTGCTAACTCTCGCTATGGCCGGATTAAAGATTAAATCAACAATTTTCAGGAAACTGCTCTACACACTCTCTATTGGTAAAATACCGAAAGGAGCGAAGATATAAGAACTGAAATTTTATGTCTCAGAATCACTGGCACATAATTTACACAGTTTCTTAGACCTCAAAATTTGAAGTTTAGGAGTTGAGATGATTAAAAGGGATATGCAAATGATTTGTAAGTTGAATTTGAGAAACTAACACTATGAGTATAGACGATGTCAAGTTGATATTGTTGCCTCGCTTCAATGATCCTCGTGGGAATCTTTCGTTTGCCGAGGAGAATAATCAGATACCTTTTAAGATAGCGCGTACATATTGGATATATGACGTTCCGGGTGGTCAGGGAAGAGGAGGTCATGCCTATAAGTCGACAAATGAATTTATCATCGCTATGGCAGGAGCGTTGGATATTACGGTTGATGACGGAAGTAATCGTAAGACATTTACGCTCAACAGATCCTACTACGGATTATATATCCCTAAAGGATTATGGCGTAAAATGGATAATTTCTCTTCTGCTTCTCTTGCTCTTGAATTTGCTGATACTGAGTATGACAGAAGGGATTATATAGAAGATTATCAGGAATATTTAAGGCTGAAAAGCAATGGAGAAATTTAATGTATTCGACTGTACTATAATAGAACTCAATAAGCATCATTCCGATCAAAAGGGGAATCTCACGGTGGTACAGAATGGTGATACACTCCCCTTTGATGTTCGCAGAGTGTATTATATATATGATGTTCCCGGAGGAGAGGAGAGAGGTTCGCATGCTCATAAAGAACTTAATCAACTCATTGTTGCCGTCTCAGGTAGTTTTTCGGTCACCCTTGATGATGGCCGATGCAAACGAACCTTTTTCCTGAATAGACCCTATCAGGGATTATTGGTACGACCCGGACTATGGCGCGATTTAGAAGATTTTTCTTCCGGTGCAGTATGTATGGTATTGGCATCTGATATTTATAAGAGTGAGGATTATATACGGGAATATCAGGAATTTTTGAAGTTTAGAAACGAGAAATAGTATTATGTTGCAACCACTGCCTAAAGATTTCAGGTTAGAGCGTTATGGTCTGACCGCAAGGTTGGTAAGAGAGGAAGATTCTGAGTATATAATGAGTCTTCGTACCAACAGACATCTGACTCGCCATATCCATTTTACCGATGATAGCATGCGCAAGCACCTCGAATGGTTTGAAAAATATAAAATACGCGAGGCTGAAGACCGGGATTATTATTTTATCTATTTTAAAGGTGAAAAACCGGTAGGAGTAAACCGTATATACAATATTTTTGAGTATTACGGCACACCGGGTAGTTGGATATGCTCGCCTGAAAATGAAATAGAGGTATCAATGGCTACCAATTTCATACTTAACGATATAATATTTGAAATATTACAACTTGATCTCACTATATTTGATGTCCGTAAAGCAAATAAGCATGTATGGAAATTACATAAGCAATGCGGAGCCAGACAGGTCGGTGAATCGGAAATAGACTACTATTTCGTGACTGACAAGAAAGATTATCTTGAGAGGCGTGATGCGCTTCTTAAAATGTTGAACCTTTAGATCTATCAGTGATAGAATATAACAAAGAAACAATTATGGAATTAAAAGAATTTATTGAGAATTTTGCAGAGCAGTTTGATGATACCGATATTGCGGAGATTACTCCGGATTGTCATTTTCATGATTTGGATGAATGGTCTTCATTAACCGGTATGGGAATCCTTGCGATGGCTCAGACTGTATATAAGAAACCGATTACGGGAGCAGAACTGAAGGGATGTGAAACTGTGGAGGATGTATTTAACCTAATCAAAAATAAATAATATCTCCACATTTCAAATATTTTCTCCTCTTATATTCATATCTTTCATTCATCAACTCTAAACAATGATTTATGGATTATAATCCCTTTTCGCTACGAGGGAAGGATATTCTCGTGACCGGTGCTTCGTCAGGAATAGGCCGGAGCATAGCAATTATATGCGCCAAAATGGGGGCTACACTCTATATTACCGGGCGCAATATGCGAAGACTCGAGGAAACATTGTTAATGATGCCCGCAGGTAATCATAAATTGATTTCTGCTGATCTGACAGATGTGGCTGATATAGAGCGTCTCGTAGCCGAGTTGCCCCGGTTGCACGGGATAGCGCATTGTGCCGGTGTAGGAAGTCGGGTGCTCTGCAAGAATATACGCAAGGAGGATTATGAACATATTATGATCTCTAATCTTGAGGCTCCTATCCTGCTACAAAGCAGTATACTTGCAAAAAAGAAGATAGAAAAGTGTGCTTCAATATTATTTGTCGCCTCTAAGGCTGCTGACTATCCGACGGTTGGGAATGCTCTGTATAGTGCCAGCAAAGGTGCTCTTATATCATACGCAAAGTGTCTGGCTACTGAATTGGCACCGCGTAAAATCAGAGTAAATACTATATCTCCTGCCATGATTTGGACAAATCTTATTTTCATGGAAGGAATGAGTAAGGAGGAGATGGAAGAGGCGGAGAAACAATACCCGTTAAAAAGGTATGGTCAGCCCGAAGATGTAGCAAATCTGGCGGTTTATCTGTTGTCGGACGCATCGGTATGGATGACCGGCACGGATATCGATATAACCGGAGGAACATTAAAATTATAATTAATCGACATGGCTTTTATAAAGGGAATTAGTTATTATCTCCCTGAGAAGACTCTAACCAATGAGGATCTGGTAAGGGAATTTCCGGAGTGGAGTGTAGAAAAAGTGGCGTCTAAAGTCGGAGTGAACACCAGGCATATAGCGGCTGAGAAAGAAACAGCGGGAGATATGGCCGAGCAGGCAGCCCGTAAACTATTTAAAGAGTATAATATCTCCCCTGATTCAATAGATTTCATACTCCTGTGTACACAAAGCCCTGATTATTTTTTGCCTTCTACGGCCTGCATACTGCAGGATAGACTCGGTATTCCTACCCGTGCCGGAGCATTGGATTATAATTTAGGTTGCTCCGGATGCATATACGGGTTGGCGATGGCAAATAGTTTTGTGGAGAGCGGTATGGCTCGTAATGTTTTATTAATCACTGCTGAGACTTATACAAAATATCTTCATCCCGAAGATAAAAGTAATAAATCCATATTCGGTGACGGTGCAGCGGCATGTATCGTTTCTACTGAAGGGTTTGCTCAAATCGGTAAGACAGTCTTCGGTACAGATGGGAGTGGAGCAGAGGATCTTATTGTGACTACCGGTGGTGCGCGTAAAATCAAACCTTCCGGCATAGTAACCGAAGATGCTGACGGACATTTCAGGCATGAGGATTATCTCTATATGAATGGCTCAGCAATTTTTAATTTCACTCTTGAGAAAGTACCGGTCATTATTGAGGATGTTCTCCACAAGAATGATTTAGATGGCAGTGAGGTGGATTATTATTTATTTCATCAGGCTAATAAATTTATGCTCAATACCATACGTAAGGTATGTCTACTGCCTAAGGATAAATTTTTTATTGACATCTCAGAGACAGGCAATACCGTATCTTCAACAGTGCTGATAGGATTAAAGCAATGTCTGGATAAAAATATGATCACCCCCGGGATGACAGTGATGATAGCAGGATTCGGGGTAGGATTAAGTTGGGGTGGAAGTGTACTTAAAATTAAGGATTATGAATAAAATACCTTTTTTGGATCTTAAAGATGTGACTGCTTTGCATGGCGAAGAGATAAATCAGGCCGTGTCAAGAGTAGTCAATGGAGGTTGGTATCTGCAAGGGGCAGAAAATGCAAAGTTTGAAAAAAATTATTCCGATTTCATCGGATCGAAATATACAATCGGATGCGCCAACGGTCTGGATGCACTTATCTGGATATTCCGCGCTTATATTGAAGCAGGGATAATGAAACCTGGCGATGAGGTGATCGTACCTGCCAATACTTATATCGCAACTCTTTTGGCTATCACCGAAAACGGATTAGTACCCGTATGTGTAGAACCGGATCCTAATACTTTAGAAATCAATGACTCACTGATAGAGTCTGCCATTACACCGCGGACTAAGGCTATTGTCATTGTGCATCTTTATGGGAGAATTGCATATACGGAAAAGATCGGAGAGTTATGTAAAAAATATAATCTGAAACTTATAGAAGATTGCGCCCAGAGTCATGGCTGTAAATATTTCGACGGTCGTATGACCGGTAATCTGGGTGATGCCGCAGGTCACTCATTTTACCCCGGTAAAAATCTTGGAGCACTCGGTGATGGGGGAGCAGTGACTACCAATGACCCCGCTCTTGCAGAGGCTATAAGGGCATTGGCTAATTATGGAAGCGAGCGAAAATATGTATTCAAATATGCAGGGCGAAACAGCCGATTGGATGAAATACAGGCGGCCGTGCTTGATGTTAAATTAAAGTATCTTACTCAAGATAATGCTAAACGTAAGGAGATTGCGCATTATTACTACGAGCATATCAATAATCCGATGATAACATTGCCCGAGTTGCTGGATGATGATCAGAATGTATATCACCTTTTCCCGATACTGGTACATGGCGATGGAAATCGCGACAGACTTCACGACTATCTTGAAGGTAACGGTGTAGGAACGGTATGTCATTATCCCATACCTCCTCACAAACAGGAATGTTATGCCAAAGAGGAGTGGAATACACCACGCCTATGTTTGCCTATAACCGAACGACTTGCCAACGAGGAATTGTCTCTACCTATAGGACCGGCAATGACAATCGAAGATGCCGATGCTGTGGTAAAACTGATAAATGCGTTTAAGTAACATACCGAACCAGGATGAAAGAGAACGATTATCCTCTGGTCTCAGTGTTTGTACTGACATATAAAAGTGCTAAAACTGTACTGGAGACTCTGGAGAGTATTTTCAACCTCACCTATCCTCGGATAGAATTGATAATTTCTGACGATTGCTCTCCGGATAATACGGTAGCCTTATGTCGGGAGTGGCTCGAACAACATGAACGGAGATTTGAGAAGGCAAGAATAATTACGGTAGACAAAAACACTGGTGTCTCAAAAAATCAGCGAAGAGCCGTAGAGGCTTGTACTGCTGATTGGATTAAGGGTATTGCCGGGGATGATGCACTATTTCCTGACAGCATTACAGATCTTATGAGATTTGTGAAATCTCATCCCGATGCGCTTATGATCAATGGCCAGAGTTTCAGATATGAGAATTTTCTGGATGATGAACACCTGATTGAAGTGTATGGCTCACCTGATTTAATTTTTAACAAAGTAAATACAGCAAGGCAACAATTTAATCTATTGCTCAATTGGCCTTGTATAGATGCTCCGGCGGTGTTTTATCACCGTAGAGTATTCGGTATGCCTGAACTCAAAGATGCAGGTTATGCCGGTCTGGAAGATTATCCTCTCTTTTTGCGATTTACAGGCTTAGGCCATAAAATATATTATTGTGATGCTCCTATCTGTAAATATCGTCAATCTCCTACTTCTATTCAGAATACCTCAAATTATGGAAACATAATTACCAAAAGTTACCTTGCACACTTTTTTGATGAGACGCATAGATACTATCGTGGTATCGATGGTATAGCACGATATGGTATAGCAATTCATAATAAGGTAATGCTGAATGGTGAGAAGAGTATACTACCGCGCTTATTTCATTATCTATATTACCCTGTATATTGGGCATGTACACGTACTGCTAACCATTACAATAAAAAAAGAATCAGAGCCGCAAAAAACTCAGTTGGTTATTGAGCAAGCATCTCATATATTCATCATCCTATTATCACATTAACATTTACAGATTGTAATGCACACATATACTGACTTACCGAAAGTATTGGTAATCGGAATCAATGCCTGGCGTGAAGATGCTACGGCACACACTTTGATGAATATCTTCAAGTGTTGGGATCCGGATAAACTTGCACTTATTTATACGAGGGCTGACCTGCCGGATACCGAAGTATGCCACCGCTATTTTCAGATAAGCGAGAGTAAGATTCTCCATACATTAGGAAGACCGTGGAAAAAAATCGGCAATAAGGTTGAGAATACGAGGTCTCAGAATAATTCCGAAATTCTCAATGAGCATGAGAGGTATAAGAAGATGCACAAGGTAAAATTACCATTTCTGCCATTGGCAAGGGAATTTGTGTGGAAATTCGGTAATTGGAAATCTCCGGCCTTGAAGTCTTTTATTGATGAGTTCAACCCGGATATTATCTTTGCACCTATTTACCCGGTGGCTTTTATGGGAAGGTTACAACGATATATTGCTGACTATACCGGCAAACCCGTAGTAGGCTATCTGGCAGATGATAATTATAGTTATGACAGTTGTCATAATATATGGAATTATACTCATAGATTCTGGCTTAGAAAACATGTCGGTAACCTGGCTCACCGTTGTAAGGAGATATTTGTAATTGTAGATAAAGAGAAGGAAGATACAGATACACGATTTAACCAAAATAGTGTTATTCTCACCAAAGGTATAGATTTTTCTAAAAAGAGTTATAGAGAGCATACTCCAAAGTATCCCATTAGATTTGTCTACACGGGCAATTTGATTATAGGGAGAGGCTCTACTCTCGCTATGCTCGCTGAAGCCATCAATGAGATTAACGCTGATTCTGTGAAAGCGGAACTCTTCATCTATTCGCAGACCGAACCGGATGCAGCGATGTTAAAAAAGTTAAATAATGGTGCATCACATTTTTGTGGCTTCATTGACCGTAATGAAGTGGATAGGGTGCAAGAGGAGGCTGATGTAGTGGTATTTGCTGAGTCTTTACGTGGTAAGACAGCCAATGCTGCCAAATTATCTTTCTCAACAAAAATAACCGATTATCTTGCTAATGGAAAATGTATTCTGGCAATAGGGCGTGAATACATAGCCCCCATCGACTATTTCAGGCGCAACGACTCCGCTATTATTGCCAATTCCGAGGAGGAGATCGTGGCTGCCGTAAAAAAAATAGTTGAATCACCCCAAATTATTAAGAAGTATGGCAAAAAGGCGTATGATTGTGCAGTAAGAAATCATAAGCAAGAAGATATAGATAAAAGATTTATTGAAACAATGAAGCGGGCAATCGCTCAAGATTAAACACTATCTATGAAACAGTATCATGAAATAACCCTGTTGCATGTGATAGCATGCGCGATGATTTTATTATGCCACTTTTTTCAAGATGCAAAAATCGGAAGTCTGGGAGAATTTTTTCTCTCGGGTTTATCATTATTTTTTGTCATCTCCGGTTTTCTTACCGGTCTGAAGCCGATAACAGATGGGAAATGGGTTAGGAATCGCTTTAAACGTATACTTATACCATATTATGTAGTATTGTCGGTTTTTTTATTGACTCTTTTCTTTTTTACTGATGAGTTTGTGAAGGCACTGTACCGTGCAAATCTTAAGGCCGGCGTGGATTATATGGAGTTCGGTTACAAGGCGTCTAAAGAGATGTTTGATGTGAATAAGTTCGGCAAGTGGAAATTCTGTGATGATAAGGACATCCGCGCCGTTGTGGGTGACAACAAGACAGACATGAAAATAGGTGTTATGGCGGACGTGGGCCGGTGTGATTTCAGGAAAGATATCCTGAACAAGAAAGACAGCCCGATTGATCTGGTGCGTGTTGCAACATATATCAACACGATTCCGGCTGCAGTCGAGATGATCGAGGACTGCACGAAGAAGGGCTACGAGACGACAGTCAATATCATGGCGATTTCCAAAGCAAATGAGACAGATCTGGATGCGGCGCTTGAT
>CAZCFU010000047.1:0-9466 GCA_964498005.1 uncultured Oscillospiraceae bacterium
TGCTGACCATCCAGCTGGAGAAGAACCGCCGGGAGCTGGACTACCTGGACAGCGTGCTGCAAATGATCACCCTGTCCGAAGGGGACAGGGATTTGCAGGAGATCCGTCAGGAGCTGATGGACAACGGCTACCTCAAGCAGCACAAGCGGAAAATGACCGCCAAGGGTCGGGTGAAGATCGTCCACGCCAAGCCCATGGAGTTTTGCTCTAGCACCGGCCTCACCATTCTGGTGGGCAAGAACAACAGCCAGAACGACCGGCTGACCACCAAGGACGCGGACAAGCGGGATCTGTGGCTCCACGCGCAAAAGCTCCACGGCTCCCACGTCATCCTGAAAACCGGCGGGGCGGAGCCGGACGAGCAGTCCCTCACCGAGGCGGCCATGCTGGCGGCCTGGTTCTCCCAGGGGAGGGAGTCGGGCCAGGTGCCGGTGGACTACACCCCGGTCAAGGTGGTCAAAAAGCCCGCCGGAGCCAAGCCGGGATATGTGATCTATAACACCTACCGCACCCTGTACGTCACCCCCAGCGAGGACTTCGTGCGGGCGCTGCGGGGCGGCAAAAAGAAAGAGAGAACGCCATGAGCGAACTCATATCCAGCGGCGAACTGCGCCGCCGCGCGGCGGAGTTCATCGCCCTGCGGGCCCAGTCCAACGCCCGGGCCTGGCCCCGGATCGGAAAGGACATCACCCTGGTGGACGAGGACGGCCCCGCCGGCTCCCTGCTGTTTGCCTGCCACACGGACGGATCTATGTCCAACCCCCTGGGCATCGTCCATGGCGGTATCACCGCCTCTCTGGTGGACACCTGTATGGGCATCACCTGCACGGCCCAGAGCGGCGGCGTCCCCACCCCCACCGTCACCATGACGGTGAACTACGCCCGCCCCGTCCCCCTGGACGCGGACATCCTGGTGCGCGCCCGCACCATCCGGGTGGGGAATACCTCGGGGCAGATGCAGGCGGAGGTGTTTCTGGCCGGAGCCCCGGAAGAAGCGCTTGCCACCGCCTCAGGGGTGTACGCCATCAAGCGGTGAACAACAGGCCGTCCGGCTGCCGGACGGCCTGTTCAACTTTTGGTAGAATTTTTCTCGAAAACCGGGTTATTGTTTTCTGTGGGCGCGGGCGGTATGATGATATCAGGATCAGCGCTGGTCACTTCAAAACAAGGAGACCCATGGATAAGGCGGAGCATCAGCTGGCGGTGTGCGCGAAGATCATCGAGGCCCTTTCGGAGGATGTGCCCGCCCAGGACGGGGAGCAAACCTTCTACGAATACTACGGCAAAGAGGTACTGGAGCAGATTCACGCCTGGAAGGAGACCGGGCACACGCCCCGCCCCAGCCTCTGTGTAGAGGCCGATATCTAAGCTGCCGCCAAAAAAACACGAAAGGCCGCCTTTGGTGCCAAAGGCGGCCTTTCTGCTTGTATTCAGAGCAGTTTGGCGTAAATATAGCTGTCAAACCGGACATCCATATGGTACTTCTTGAATTGCGCCTGCCGTTCGACCTCAAATCCTAAGCTGCGCAGCAGCGCGTTGGATGGGATATTTTCCACCGCCACTTCCGCGGTCACCTTCTCCGCGCCCTGGGCCCTCAGCCAGTCCAGCAATAAGGAGACCGCTTCGCTGCCATAGCCATGCCTCCAATGCTTCTTGCAAATACAGTAACCAATGTCATAGACCTTTTTGTCTCCGTCAGGAAATACACAGCAGGAGCCGATACGCTCCGGCCTGTCCGCAAGCTCAACCACGAGGTAGTATCCGGCCTGACTTTCTCCCAACGTATCCAGCGCCCTTTGGTATCCCTCGTCCACGTGCTCCTGAGTTGGGTCGCTCAAATATCTCCCGTTTTCCTCGTCAAACCACATACCGGTCAGGAATTCAAGATCCGACTTTATATAGTTTCTGACGCGAACTCTTTTCCCAACCAAATCCTGTTCTATTTTCACGTTATCCTCCACACTTTCCCAGAGACCCTGCTCAGCTCTGGAGCAACATCCCGCTGCGGGGCTGCACCGTGACCCAGTTGCCATTGGAGATCAGGGGCTTATGCTGGTCGGCGTTCACGCCGTCCGCCCGGATGGTCCACCGCCCGGAGGGCATCTGGATCGCGTAATCGCTGGCCGTGGCGTTGTAGATCACGAACAGCCGCTCCCCGCAGGGCCCGCCGTGCTCCACCTGGAAGGACACCACCCCGTCCCGGTGGACCTTGCGCTCCACAACGCGCTCCCCCGCCTTGGCGGACTTGTCGCACAGCCCGGGCAGGGACTTGCGCAGCCGGATGAGCTGCCGGTAGTAGTCCGTCAGCCCCCCAAAGGTCCAGGCCCGGTGCCAGTCCAGCTTGTTCACGTCGGGGGACGACTTGTAGCTGTTGTGATCCCCCAGCTTGGTGCGGGCAAACTCCTCCCCGGCCTGGAAAAAGATGTTCCCCTGGCAGGTGAAGCAGATGAACGCCGCCAGCCGGTTCTGGGCCAGCAGGTCGTCCCGGGAATCCCTGTAAGAAGGCGTCCCCGAGGCGCACAGCGCCAGTTTGTCCCACAGGGTGTAATTGTCGTGGGCGGACACATAGTTGATGATCTGCCCGCAGGATCGGGGCTGGAAGCCCCCCTCGCCGCCCATCCAGCCCGCGGCAGAGGCCAGTATGGTTTCGTCCAGTCCCATGCCCCCGTTGACAAAGCCGGGCTGCTCCCCGTGGAAGCAGTCGCCCTTGATGGCGTCCCGGGTGGTGTCGCAGAAAATGGCGATATCCGGATCCAGCCGCTGAATGTTGTATTTCAAAGCCGAGGCGGTGTCGGGCTCCATGGGGGAGTCCGCAGCCCGCCAGGGCTCGCCGTACACCAGCTTTTCCCCCGGGCCGAACTCGGCGTCCAGCGCCCAGCGGATGCGGTTCATCAGCTCCACCGTCAAAAGGCCCATCAGGTCGAAGCGGAAGCCGTCGACGTGGTATTCCCGCGCCCAGTACAGCACCGAGTTGAGGATATAATTGTCCGCCATGGCCCGGCCCGCCGCCACGTCGTTTCCACAGCCGGAGCCGTTGGACAGCGACCCGTCCGCCCACCGGCGGTAGTAGTAACCCGGCGCGGAGCGCTCCAGCCAGGAGTCGGTGGCATGGGTGTGGTTGTACACCACGTCCATCACCACCCGCATCCCGTTTTCATGGAGGGCCTGGATCATCTCCTTGCACTCCCGGATGCGGACGGCCCCGTCGGACGGGTCGGTGGAATAGCTGCCCTCGGGCACGTTGTAGTTCAGCGGGTCATAGCCCCAGTTGAACTGCTTTTCGTTCCCGCCCTCGTCCACCGAACCGAAGTCGAAGATAGGCAGCAGCTGCACGTGGGTGACGCCCAGGGAGCGCAGATGCTCCATGCAGACGGGCAGCCGCCCGTCCTCGCCCCGCCAGGAAAACGCCTTGAACTTGCCCCGGAGCCGCGCCGGTACGCCGCTGTCCGCGTCATAGGAAAAATCCTTCACGTGGAGCTCATAGACGACGCGCTCGGGCTGGACCGGGGGCGGGCAGTCCCGCTCAAACCCCTCCGGGTCGGTGCGGGACAGGTCCACCGCCATGCTCCTCGCCCCGTTGAGGCCGCAGGCCAGGGCATAGGGGTCGGCGGTGCGGGCCGTCCCGGAGGCCGTCTCCACCTCGTAATCGTAATACATCCCGTGGAGATCGCCCTCCACGCTTACTGTCCACACGCCCCGCTCGCCGGGGGACAGCGCCAGCCGGTCGTAGGCGTCCGAGACGCCGCCGTCCCGGTATAAAAACAGCTCTACCCGGACGGCCTCCGGGCTCCACAGCTTAAATACCGTCTGTGCCGGGGTACACACGGCGCCCAAATCGCGGCCGTCGTAGGCGTACCGCCGGTCAAATTCCCTATCGTATCGCGTTGTATATTCCACACTCATTCCCCATAACCAATGTGCTAATTTGTCAGGGCTGCCCGGTATTCTGTACCAGCCCATCTAATATATTGGTTTTTGGCCCTCCTGTCAACGGGAAATTCGAAATTTTCACCTGTTTTTGGGAAAGATGAAAAAAGCATCCAGCCCGCTTTGAGGGCCGGATGCTTTTTCGTCATGCCTCCGGTTCCGGGAAGTAATCGCTCAAAAAGGTGGACACGGCCGTCCAATACAGCCTCGGATCCGTTCCCACCGACGCCGCGTGGTCGGCGCCGGGCATCCACAGGAAGCTCTTGGGGCACTTGGCCGCCTGATAGAGCTTGCCCATCATGGCGGCGGGCACGAAGTCGTCCTCCACGCCGTGGATGAAAAGCGTAGGGGTTTTGGACCGGGCCACCGCCCGGATGGGGGCCGCGTCCCGCAGGTCAAAGCCCGCCCGGCGCAGCGCCGTCTTGCGCAGGGCGGCAAACAGCAGTCCCGAGGGAAGGGGCACCCGCGTGGGCAGTCCCTCTTGAAAACGGCTCAGCACATGGCGGGCCTGGGCTTCGATGGTGGTGTAGGCGCAGTCGGACACGGCGGCCTTCACCTGCTGGGGCAGGGCCCCGCCGGTGGCCATCAGCACCGTGGCCGCGCCCATGGATACGCCGTGGAGCACGATCTCCGCCTCCGGATCCTTCCGGACGATATAATTGCACCAGCCCACCAGATCCAGCCGCTCGTCATAGCCCCAGCCCACGTAATCGCCCTCGCTCTGGCCGTGGCTCCGCTGGTCGGGCATCAGCACGTGCCAGCCCAAATCGCTGTAGTGCTTGGCAATGGCGCCCATGGACTCATAGGTGTCGTGATAGCCGTGGACGCAGACGGCCCAGCGGTGGCAGTCCTGATTGCCCGGAACCAGGGCGGCCCATAAAATGAGGCCGTCCAGCGCCTGGATGGTGGCCTCCCGGAAGCCCTCCCGGGCCCGGGCCCACAGCCGGCCCTCATTCTGCGCCGGGTTGCGGTCCTCCTGCTCCGGATCCCGCGCCTGGGGCAGCATCATCTGGTTATATAGGTAATTGCCCAAGGCGGCCCAGCCGCCGGCCGCGCCGGCCCCTGCCGCCGCCAGCCCAAGCAGTCCAACTGTCGTTTTCTTCTTCATAGCGGCCTCCCATTTGTTTTGTCCATCATAACCCCCAGCCGCCGGCGCGTCAACAGATAAGATGTAAAACCTTTGTAAATCCGGGCCTCGCGGCGGGGGAGCGTGCAACGTTTCCTGAGGCACCTGTCCCTTTATCGGGTCTTTTTTCAAAAATTCGATGAAAAAATCTTTTCACATGGTCTTGACTTCCGGCCCGGGAGATGGTATCTTAGGGAACGAAATCGAACGTGCGTTTTAAATCAAGAAAGGGGGTTCGAGAAATGCGGAGCGGTTAATAGAGCGGAGTGGTGAAGCCGCCGGTATGACGCTCGCCTTCGTGGGATTTCAGCGCGCCAAACCGAAAGACCGCCAAACGGGGCCCCCACAAAGCCGGTCTTTGGCTTTGTGGGGAGAGGAGGGGCAATGGAGCGAGCGGTGGCTTTGAAAGCGGGGAAATAAAAAGGACCGTCATTCGCCGAAGGGACGTCACTCGGCTTCGCCGAGCGACTGTCCAGGCAGCTTTCCAGCTGCCTGGCGAACGACCGGTTCCGTGGCCCGGCCTTCTGGCCGGCGGCGCTTATGCGCCGTGAATTCGCAGCCGCAAAGCGGCGGAGAATTGCGCAGGCGGAATTCACTTCCGCCGAGCATTAAAATCACCGAAGGGTGGAGGCGGTCAAGAACCGCCGGAACCCAAACCGAAAGCGAATGCTTTCGCATTCGCTTTCGGTTTGGTGGAGGAGGATGGATTCGAACCATCGAAGGCAAAGCCAGCAGATTTACAGTCTGTCCCCTTTGGCCACTTGGGTACTCCTCCGTATTCAGTTGGGCGGAAAGAAGGTGGAGCTGGTGGACGGATTCGAACCCCCGACCTGCTGATTACAAATCAGCTGCTCTACCGGCTGAGCTACACCAGCACAGAAGCCTTCCGCATTCACAGCGGAACTTATTATAACAGCAGGAGGCGGATTTGTCAACCATTTTTCAAAAAGATTTCAAAAATATGCGCAAGGGAGCGGGAACGGGAGGAGCGGGGCCTCCGCCCCCGCGGGGGCCGCGGTGTTCCCTGTGCAGGGGGGAGCTGTACCCGGGGGATCCCTATTTTGAGCTGGAGGCCGGGGCGGTCTGCGAGGACTGCCTGGGCCGCTACGCCCGGAACTATTTCGCCCACAGGCTGCGCCGGGTGGGCAGAGGTGAAAAGGAGACATTGTGACACTATACGAACTATCGCTGGAATATGAGCGGACGGCGGCCGCGCTGCGCGGCCGCATCGTGGAATTGGAGCGCGCCTGCCGGGAGGCGGGCAGCGAGGAGCGCAGGCAGCAGCTGGACGGGCGCATCCGTCCCCTGCGCTCCATGTATCGGGATGTGCGGGCGGTGGCCCGGCACCTGGAGCGCTACTATGATAAGCACGCCCCCCGGCGCTCCGGGGGCATTCCCACAGACCACAGAAGGAGGGCATAAGCCATGCGGACCATCTCTTACGACAACACCTTCGGCATGGTGGATTTGGCGGTGTACACCAACCTGATGGCGGAGGACAACAAGGATCAGATCAACCGCCTGAAGCGCAATCTGACCCATGCCCTGCGCCAGGACGTGACCGAGCGCCAGCGGGAGTACATGATCCTCTATTACGGGCGGAACATGAGCATGGAGGCCATTGCCAAACAGTGCGGGGTAAACAAGTCCACCGTGTCCCGGACGCTGAAGCGGGGCCGCCAGCGGCTGTACCGCTGCCTGCGCTACGGCGCGGCCAACCTGCTGGAGCAGGCGGAAAGTTAAATGTTTTAAGTGTTGAAAACGATCCCCAGCTGTGGTATGATTCCCAAAACGGCCCGTGAGCGGGGCTGACTTTTGAAAACCGAGGTCATATCATGAACTATCAAGGGGTATTTTTCGACTTTGACTACACCCTGGGGGACTCCACCCCCGCCATCGCCGAGGGCTACCGCCTGGGCTTCCAGGCGCTGGGGCTGGATGAGCCCACGGTGGAGCAGGTGCGGCACACCATCGGCCTCACGCTGGAGGACGGCTACTCCCTCATCACCGGCGATTATGACCGGGCCCGGCAGGCGGCTTTCCGCCGCCAGTTCGAGGTCACCGTGGGGGTGAAGGCCCAGGGCGACGACCGCAAGCTGATGGTTGAGGGCACCACCCTCTTCCCCGGCGCGGCGGAGCTTCTGCGGGCGCTGAAGGACGCGGGTGTGCGCACCGCTATCGTGTCCACCAAGCCGGGGCCCACCATCCGGCGCATTTTCACCCACCAGGGGCATTTAGACCTGCTGGATCTGGTCATCGGCGGGGACGAGGTCCACCACTCCAAGCCCCATCCCGAGGGCCTGCGGCTGGCCCTGGAAAAGCTGGGCCTGCGCGCGGAGCAGGTGCTGTTCTGCGGGGACACGGTCATTGACGCCGCCACCGCCCAGGCGGGGGGCTGTGACTTCTGCGCGGTGCTCAACGGCACCACCCAGGCGCCCGCGTTCCAGCCGTTCCCCTATGTACATATCGCGGAGAATTTGAACGACCTGCAAAGCTGGCTCGAACTGTGAAAAAAACGCCCCCCGGCGTGCGCCGGGGGGCGTTCCCATTTAATTTTCAGGCGAGGGCTCCGCGGAAGGGGCGCCGCCCAGCTCCTGGGCGCTGAACGTCACCGTGATGGCGTAGACGTGCTCATAGCCGTACTTGGCGTACTCCCGAGGCATCCCAAAGTAGCTCACATCGTAGGAATGGATCTCGTTTTTGGAGGTGACGATCTGCACCGCCAGCGGGATCTCCTCCTCCAGCGTGATGGCCTTGGATTCCCCCAGCATGGAGGTGGCGAAGGTCATGGCGGACACATCGTCCCCCGGCTCCGGCTGGATGGAGGAGGACATGAGCTGACCCTCCGTCTGGAACGCCAGCCGCACCCCGTCGGTCATCTTGCCGAAGGTGAGGGCGATCCGGCCGCTTTCGGCGCTCAGCTCCGCGCCCCCGCCGCCCTGAACGCGGTTCCATTCCCCGCCCACCAGCTCATAGGTGTTGAACTGGAGCGTCTTTGCGCCCTTCGCCTGGAACGCGAGGATGTGGTAGTTCTCCAGGTCAAGGGCCAGCAGCTCGGCCAGGGCGGCCTCCTCCTCAGAGAGCTGGACAGGGGCGATAGACATGGCCGTGTTTTTGTCCTTTTTCAAGGCCGCGCCGCAGGCGGTGAGGGTCAGCGCCATCAAAGCCGCCAGCAGCAGGGAGAGATATCGTTTTGTCCGCATCGGACACACCTCCGTAAATCGTGTCGAACTTTGTCTGTGGGTATCATAGCACAAAACCGGCGGCGTGTCTACCCGTACAGTGATCAAGAAACAGGGACGGAACCGTTAAGCTCCGTCCCTGTGGGTCTTATCCGGTGTGGGCGGCCAGGTACTCCTCGCGGGTCACCATCAGGTGGCGGATGCCGTTCTCGGTGCCCATGTCCCGGAAGCCCGCCGCCAGGTGGGCCCTCCAGGCGGCCTCCCTGGTGGTTTCGAAGTAGTTGTGGATGCGGCTGATGCCGCAGTCCCGGAAGGCGTGATCCAGCATCAGCCCCAGGGCGGGCGCGGCATAGCCCTGGCCCCGGTATGGGGCGTAGATCACGATGCCCATATCCCACCAGTCCTTGTCCGGTGTGTAGTGGAAGCAGACGTCGCCGATCCACTGGCCGTCGGACTGCCGCCGGATGTAGGCGTAGAACCGCTTCGGCTCCTGTCCCACCCAGTGGGCGTACCAGTCCGCCCACTCCTCCCGGGGGAAGTCGATGCAGCCGGTGTCCTGGTGATAGCCCGGCCAGGGGTCATAGCCCGCGTTGTACGCCATGGTGGCGGGGTCAGCCATCATCTGCTGGTAGAACCACAGCTCATCCAGCTTGGGGACATACAGCTCCAGATCCATCTCATTGCTCCTTCGCGTAGTAGTTGATGAGGCACCCGGCCAGGATGATGTCCCGCTCCTCGCGGGTCAGGCCGGGGAGCTTCAGCGTCACTGTGGTCGGCTCCTCGCCGTTGAGTACATGGGTGAGCGTGGCCTCGATCTCCTCCCCATCGCCCTTCAGCAGAGTGCGGATGCCGGGGATATAGAGCGTATCCCCCTCTTCGATGCCCCAATCCTTCACATCGGGGGCCACGAAGGGCAGCATTCCCCAGTTGACCACGTTGGAGCGGTAGCGCTTGGTGGCGTACTCGGCGGCCAGGTTGGCGCAGCCGCCCAGCACCCGCTGACAGGAAGCGGCCTGCTCCCGGGCGGAACCGTCGCCGGGCTTCAGGGCCATGATGAAGGAGCCGATGCCGGTGTCGGCGGGGATGTTTGCCTCCTCGCCCGAACGGCGGGCCCGCTCTATTGCCTGGAGTTGCTTGGCGCTGGCGACATAATCGGGGCACTTGCGGCTCAGGGCAAACTCGGACAGCTTGATGGGATTGGAGCGGTAAGAGGAGGTCTCCCCGGAGGGGA
>CAZCFU010000048.1:0-9186 GCA_964498005.1 uncultured Oscillospiraceae bacterium
CGGGCCGACGCCGCCAAGCAGGCCAAGATCATGGAGGCCGAGGCCGAAAAGACCGCCAAGATCCTGGCCGCCGAGGCCGAGTCCGAGGCCATCTTGAAGGTGCAGCAGGCCACCGCCGACGCCATCCGGCTCATCAACGAGGCCGCCCCCGGTGAGGGCGTGCTGAAGATCAAGGCGCTGGAGGCCTTCCAGAAGGCCGCCGACGGCCGGGCCACCAAGATCATCATCCCCAGCGAGCTGCAGGGGCTGGCGGGCCTGTGCGCCAGCGCCAAGAGCGTGTTCGACACCGTGGAGCCCAACCAGCCCAAGTCCGGGAGGTAAGCGCCGCCATGTTTGAATACAAGTACGTCCGGATCGTGGCCGAGGGGCTTATGCTCCCGGAGTTCAAAAATCACCGGGAGACCATCGACCGCCACGCCGCCGATGGCTGGCGGTACGCGGGCTGGTTC
Source organism: uncultured Oscillospiraceae bacterium (assembly GCA_964498005.1). Taxonomy (GTDB): domain Bacteria; phylum Bacillota; class Clostridia; order Oscillospirales; family Oscillospiraceae; genus Enterenecus. Next base: position 450 of record CAZCFU010000048.1, read on the forward strand.
CCTGTATTCAGCGACGCCGACACCAGGCAGATCGACCTGATCTTTGAGCGGGAAATCTGAACAGATCAAAAATGAGCGGCCCCCGTGGGGGCCGCTCATTTTTGCGTTGGTTACGGGTTTATTTGCTCACCTTCAGCACATCGTCCCCCACCTGGACAGGGCCGGTCTTGGCCGGCGCCACACCGGCGAAGTCGTCGGAGTTGGTGACGGCGGTGATGATGGTGGTGGGGTGGCCCGCCGCCTTGACGGCCTCCAGATCCATGGTGAGCAGGGGGTCGCCCTTCTTTACCTGTTGACCCTCCTTGACCAGCATGGTGAAGCCCTGGCCCTTCATTTCCACGGTGTCCACGCCGCAGTGAACCAGCAGCTCCATGCCCTCACACTCCAGGCCCACAGCGTGGAGGCTGTCAGCAACCTGGCTGATGGTGCCGTCCACAGGGGCGAAGACCTTGCCGTCCTCCGGCTCGATGCCGCAGCAGAAGCCCACAAAACCCTGGCTGAAGGCGGGGTCGGGGATGTCCGCCATGAGGATGGCGTTCCCCTTGGCTACCGCGCCTACCAGCAGCTCAGCGCCGGCCTTGGGCGCGGGCTCCTCGCCGATCAGGCCCTTTTTCAGCTTGTCGAAAAATCCCATGATGATCCTTCCTTTCAAAAAAGTACCGTGGGCGGGCTTACAAGCCCGCCCACGGCAGAGTTAACTCACAAGAGGAACCAGCTCCTGTACTGTCGACAGAGAGGTCTTACAGCATCTTCTTCAGCTCGTCGTACACGAACTGAACCTTCGGGCCAATGATGACCTGGCAGGCGTTCTTGCTGGGACGGATGACGCCAGCCGCGCCGGCGGCCTTGACGGCCTTCTCATTGATGGCGGTGTAATCCTTGATCTCGAAGCGCAGACGGGTGGTGCAGTAGTCCACGTTGGCCACATTGCCCTTGCCGCCCACAGCGGCCAGCACGCCGCTGGCGATGGCGGTGAAGTCGTTGTTGGACAGGACGATCTTGGCCTCCTCGGCCTCAGCGTCCTCGTCCTCGTTGCCCGGGGTCTTCAGGTTGAACTTCTTGATGGCGAAGTAGAACACCAGGTAGAAGACCACGAACGCCGCGATGCCCATGGGGATGATCAGCCAAGTGTTGGCATGGGCGGGCAGGGAGGCGGAGAACAGCAGGTCGGTGGCGCCGGCGGAGAAGCAGAAGCCGGCACGGAAGCCCAGGGCCACGGTGATCATGGCGAAGATGGCGTACAGCAGGGAGTAGACCACGTACAGCGGGAAAGCCAGGAACATGAACGCGAACTCGAAGGGCTCGGTGACGCCGCAGATGAACGCGCAGATGGCGGCGGAGCTGACGATACCGATGGCGGCCTGCTTATTCTTGGCGGTGCGGACCATAGCCAGGGCGGCACCCGCGATACCGAACATCATGCAGGGGAAGAAGCCGGACATATACTGACCAACGGACCAGGAGATCTCGTTGCCCATCAGTTCCTTGGTGATGACGCCGCTCTGGCCGCTCCAGTAGGCGGACAGATCGCCCAGACCGATGGTATCAAACCAGAACACGTTGTTCACGGCGTGATGCAGGCCGGTGGGGATGAGCAGACGGTTCAGGAAGGTGTAGAGGCCGACACCGATAACGTCCAGCTTGGCAATGCCGGAGCCGATGGTGACCAGGATGCTGAAAATCACGGGCCACACGAACAGGAGCACCGCGGAGACAACGATGGACACCACGCCGGTGACGATGGCCACGCAGCGCTTGCCGGAGAAGAAAGCCAGCCAGTTGGGCAGCTGGGTGCTCTTAAACTTGTTGTAGCACACAGCGCCGATGACACCGGCCAGGATGCCGATGAAGGGGTTGGCGATCCGGGAGTAAGCCACGGCCCAAGTCTCGTTGGCGGCCAGACCGGGGGCATAATCGCCAGCGGCGCCCACCAGGGTGGTCATCATGAGCCAGGAGACCAGAGCGGCCACGCCGCCGGTGCCGTCGCTGTCCTTGGAAAGGCCGACGCCCACGCCGATGGCGAACAGGATGGCCATGTTGTCGATGATGGCGCCGCCCGCCTTGATCAGGAAGAAGCCCACGGAGTAGGCCGCGCCGGAAGTGGCGTAGCCCAGGTTAGAGGCCCATTCACCGCCCATCATGTAGGCGGGGCACAGCAGGTAGCCGATGCCCATCAGGATACCACAGATGGGAAGTACGGCGACCGGCAGCATCAGGGCCTTGCCGAGCTTTTGCAGATGTTTATACATAACTCAATTCCTCCCTCTTGAAGATTGGGGTTAATAGAGGGCCCGATCCCCGCTGGTTCCGAGGACCGAACCCTTGTTAACAGTATGTTAACACAGTTTCTGGGAATTGAAAAGAGTTTTTAGCAAAAACATTTAAAAATCTCAAGTACTGCCAAAATTCTTTCAAATATTCTGTGCATATTAACCAAAAACGGCGGCGCGGTTTTATCAAAAATGGGGAGAGACCGCCGAGCAGACGCGCCGGATCATCAGTCCCCGCGCGGCGGAGCCGTGGACGCCCTCTCCGGGGCGATAAATTTTCCCTGCTCCGCGGCGCTCCATTCCATTCTGCCCCCATTCAGGCGGGCTTATTCTTTGATCATATGCACGTTGACATGGGGATAGGTCATCTCGATCCCCGCCTTGTCAAAGGCGGACTTCATGCCGTCCATCAGGTCGAAATACACCGTCCAGTAGTCGGCGTTGGCGGTCCATACCCGCATGACATATCCGATGGCGTTGTCGCCGTAGCTGTCCACATGGACGGCGGGCTCCGGGTCGGCCAGCGCCAGGGGGTGGTCCTCCGCCATTTTCTTCAGCAGGGCAATGACCTGTTCGGTGGGCGCGTCATAGCTGGCGGACACCTTCAGCTCCACCCGGCGGGTGGGCTGGGCGGAGAAGTTGGTGATGTTGGCGGAAACGATGGTGCTGTTGGGCAGCTGCACCAGCTTGTTGTCCGGGGTGGTGAGCTTGGTGTAGAACATCCCGATCTCCGTCACCGTGCCGGAGCAGCCGCCCGCGTCCACGAAGTCCCCCAGCTTGAAGGGGTGGGAGGCCAGCAGCTGCATCCCGCCCGCCATGTTGGACAGGAAGTTTTGCAGCGCCAGGGAGAAGGCGAGACCTACCACGGACAGCACCGCCACCAGAGAGGTGACCTCAATGTCCAGGCAGCCCAGCACGATGATGACCGTGATGAACCAAAGCACGCCTTTCAGCAGGTTGCGCAGCAGGGCTTGGAGGGGCGTGTCCAGCTTGGAGCGGCCCAAGGCACGGGCCATCACTTTGGTGAGAATCTTGGTGACCACCAGGCAGACCACCGCCGCGATGACCGCGCCGAATATCTTGTTGGCGGTGAGCTTGCTGATATTCTCCCACAGCCCTTCCGCGGCCTCCTCCGGCAGGACGCTGGTGAGCATGATGGACGGCATGGAGCCACCTCCGTTCTTTGTAAAAAAGTACATGATTTAATTTATTTTACCATGGATCGCCTGGGAGCGCAAGTTTTACCCTTGCTCTGCGGTGGTCCCCAGCAGAGCGCCGCCGTCCACGCCGGTGATTTTCACGTCCGCCAGTCGGTTGTGAAGGGTTTTCCCTTGCGCCCGCACCAGGGCATAATTGGGGGTATGACCCTGCCACAGGCCGTCCTTTTCCTCCTCGAACAGCACCGGGAGGACGCGGCCCACCTGGCCGTTCAGCCACCGGGCCTCCAGCTCGCCCGCCAGGGCGATGGCTTTGCGGGCCCGGGCCTCCTTCTCCTCCTTGGGCACCTGATCCGGCATGGTGTCGGCGGGAGTGCCGGGGCGGCGGGAGTAGGGGAACACGTGCATGGCGGTGAAGGCGCACCGCCGGATAAACTCCAACGTCTGGGCGAACTCCCCCTCTGTCTCACCGGGGAAGCCGGTGATGAGGTCGGTGGTGACGCCGGGGGCAGGGAAGTATTCCCTCAGTAATCTGACGCTTTCATAATACCGCGCGGTATCATATTTTCGGTTCATCCGGGCCAGGGTGGCGTCGCACCCGGACTGGAGGGACAGGTGGAAATGGGGGCACAGGTTGGGTAGGGCGGCGGCGCGGCGGCAGAACTCCTCCGTCACCGTCCTGGGCTCTAAAGAGCCCAGGCGTACCCGCAGCTCCGGGGCGGCCCCGCACACCGCCTCGATCAGGTCGATGAGCCCCTGGCCGCCTTTGAGGTCGTGCCCCCAGGAGGATATCTCGATCCCGGTGAGCACCACCTCCCGGTAGCCCTCTGCGGCCAGCTTCCGGGCCTGCTCCACGGCCTCGTCCAACGGCAGGGAGCGCACCGGCCCCCGGGCGTAGGGGATGACGCAGTAGGAGCAGAAGTTGACGCAGCCGTCCTCCACCTTCAGCATGGCCCGGGTGCGGCCCGCCGCCCCCCCGGCGGGGAGGCGCTCAAAGTCGCGGCGGGCCAGGGCGCTGTCAACGGTGATCACTTGCTCCCCCCTGGTTTGAAGCAGTCCTTCCAGCTTGTCCAGGAAGTCCATCCGCCCCGCCGAGCCGGACACCAGATCCACCCCCAGGGCCGCCACCGCGTCCGGGTCGGTCTGGGCGTAGCAGCCGCACACCGCCACCACCGCCCCCGGCGCGCCTTTCCGGGCACGGCGGATGATGTTGCGGCACTTCTTGTCGCTGACGGCGGTGACGGTGCAGGTGTTGACGATGTAGGCGTCCGCCGGGCCGTCGAAGTCCGCCAGGGTGTGGCCCCGGCGGAGCAGTTCCCGCTCCATGGCCTGGGTCTCGTACTGGTTCACCTTGCAGCCCAGGGTGTAGATGGCGATGTCCACGGCGGGCCCCTCCTTAATCAACAAGTTCCCGCCATTATACCACTTCACGGGCGGAAAGGCAACCGCCATCCGGCCCCGCGCTTGCCCCGCTGGGCCTCGGATGATATAATAATAACGCGCCGGGGCGGCAGTGCCCCAAACCAGGCGGTGTAAACCGAAGTTAACACCCATGTAAACTGAAATATTATTGACGCCATATTTTGGGAGGGACTATGATGGAGTTGAAAGAAAAGCTGGCTGTGCTTCGGGAGAAGCAGGGCCTGAGCCAGGGTGAGATCGCCAAGAAAATCAACGTGTCCAGGCAGACCGTTTACAAGTGGGAGCGAGGCACGGCGGTTCCGTCAACGGAGAATCTGATTTTACTGGGCGGACTGTACGGTATCTCATTGGACGAGCTGGTAAACGGGGATTTGGAAGAGGCTTCCGGAGGCGTGGCCGTGGCGGTGGAGGCAGAGGCCGATCCGCCTGCGTGTGAGGAAGATCCAAGGAAGCGGATGAACTGGTGGAAAGGGCTGGTCATCGGTTTGGTCATATTGATTGCGGCAGTGACCATGATTTATTTTGTCATGCTTCGCGACAGAGGCCAGGAAGCACCGACCCCGCTTCCAATGGAAGATATGGAGTGGGACTATATTGATATTTCAAATGTTGGTACGTTGATTCATGAACCTGTGGATTGAAAGGAAATTATTTATGAAATCGAAAAGAATTATTGCGCTATGTTTATCCTGTGCTGTTGTGATTGCCTGCCTTTCAATAAGGGCAGACGCGGACGATATATGCCAACCTGAGATGCATATGGAAGATATGGAGTGCGAACAGATAGATTTGAATAGCATAGATGTATTGGAGGATAGCTCTTTGCTGCGTGGCGCTGATTCTGTTAGCGGATCGGTTGCCGCATATTCAGCATCTGTCGGAAATCGCGTATTTTATTTGTCTTCTGGTAGCACAATTACATTCAATTGTTCCTACTCGCCATCGCCCGCCAGCATGGATTTTGGCGTAATAGCTCCCGACGGAAAATTCTACTATGTCAATGTAAAGGAGGGCAGTATCAATCAACCAATCAGAGTGAACCAAACCGGGGACTATTCGGTGGCGATCAGGAACAATTCTTCACAGACTGTCAGTGTGGTTGGGTTTGTGGAGTATTGACCCTATGTACCCCACACAAAAAGAAAAGGAGTTTTGATTTTATGAAACGCTTTTTGTCCCTCTTTTTGGCCTTTGCAATGTTTGTTTGTGTCATCCCCGCTTCTGGCGCATCCTTCAGCAATACGGACAGTGAAAACTATTCCATTCATACAGCGTATGAATACCCGATTACCCCAAGCAATGAAGAGTGGCTTCAAATGGAATCCCACCTTGAGCGTGTCGGAGTTTGTCAAATCCCAGCTGATATTCTCGGCGCGATGAGTACGGACGCGCTGGTGGAAACGATTGCGAACTATCCCCTGCTTGTTGACGTTCTGCTGTTTGACCGCGCGGAGGATGCCTATCAGACCATCCTGGGCGGGTTCAACGGTTTCCAGGAGCTTGAGAAGCGCCCCGATGCCCTGGCGGCGTTAACTGATTTCATCGAAAACAATGAAGAGATTCAGGACGATTTCATCCGCAAGGCGGCGCTGGAAGTGATTGCCCTTGCCGGAGATTTTGTATCCTCCGATATTTCTACTCAGAGCGTAAAGTGCCCGGCCTATTCCGATGCCTATGTTGTTTACCCGGAGCTGCTTAACAGTTCTTCCGAATTGTTGAGCAATGCGGCTATGCCGCTGAGCGATTGGCCCAAAACCCCAAGTGGCAACGATGTTAAGGATTATTACGTTTACTATGATCGAACTCCCGAGCTTTCTCAAGTTGACAAGAATGCAATAGAGGAAGAGGTTATTGCGGTATATGGACTTTACCCCAGCAGAGACGCGACTAGGAAATATAATTGCCATTCTTACGCTTGGCACGACCAGTCCACCAGTAATCTTTGGTGGATCGACAACCCAAATGATTATATCAGTGATCCCCTTGTCACCAGAGTGTACAGCCCACGCGCAGGGGATCGTATTACATACCAAGTAACAAGCACTGGGAAATATGAGCACTCTGGCATAGTTGAGAGCGTTGCCGCAAATGGCACCATACTCATCAAATCAAAATGGGGGGCGTGGGGACTATACATTCACAGCATTGACAATTGTCCGGCTATATACGGAAGATACACCACGTATTGGCGCATAGGTTGAAAAGGGGCGTTTCATGAAAAAATTTTTGTTTTCCATCCTTATCCTGGCCTGTCTGCTAGGGCTATGCGCCTGCGGACAGGGCGAGGCCCAGAGCAGCGAAACCAGCCTGACGTGCGGCAGATATGTGGACGGCGTCCTGTCTGATGTGGTTCTCAGCGCAGATGGGCGGTTTGAATTTGCCTACAGGACGTTCATGTCGGCCTATCCTTCCGGCACGTTTGAGGTCAAGGACGGGAAAGTATACGCTACGTCCGACCGGGTATTTTCTGGTAGTGTGTATGTCTTTGAAATTATTGACAATGAAACCATTCGGTTCTGCAAAGACGAATCCGCCGAGATCGAGGTGGAGGACGGGGCAGTTTACAGGTTGAAGCCCCAAGAATAATGTTATGCCATAGAATAAAGAGCACCCCCGCTCCCCCGGAGCGGGGGTATCGTTTTGCCCTCCCGCGAAATCCCCCATGATTTTTGCTGTACATTTTCCTCCCGCCATGATAAAATACCGGGGCAGATATAGAAAGGCGGCCCCGCGTATGAACTACAGTTTCTTTGCCTACATCTTCCGAATGCGCTACATTGCCCGCTGGGCGCTGATGCGCAACACCCGCACCGAGAACGTGGAGGAGCACTCCTACGAGGTGGCGGTGCTGGCCCACGCCCTGGCGGTCATCGGCCGGGACGTGTTCCACAAGGAGATCGACCCGGATAAGGCCGCCGTGGCGGCATTGTTCCACGACGCGCCGGAGATCATCACCGGCGATATGCCCACCCCCATTAAGTACTACAACCCGGATATCAAGACCGCCTACCGCCAGGTGGAGGCGGTGGCCCAGGACAAGCTGCTGTCCATGCTGCCCCCCGAGCTGGTCCCGGCCTACGAGCCGCTGGTGCGGGAGAGCGACAAGGCCGTCAAGCGCTATGTGAAGGCGGCGGACAAGCTGGCGGCGTGGCTCAAGTGCGTGGAGGAGCGCAAGGCGGGCAGCACCGAGTTCCGCCGCGCGGAGGACGAGACCATGGCCTCCCTGCGCTCCATGAACATGGAGGAAGTGGACTGGTTCCTGGAGCGGATGGGCGGGGCGTTCCAGCTCACCCTGGACGATCTGGGCTAGGCCATGGAGCTGACGCTGATGCCAAACTGCCCGGAGCGGGCCATCGCCGTCATGCGGGAGGTGGCCGCCTGGGGCCGGGGCCGGGGGCTGCGGGTGTGGCCGGACGAGTGGCTCACCCCGGAGGAGCTGCTCACCGCCGAGGCCGGGCCGTCAAGCTTCTATGTGGGCACAGTGGACGGGGAGGAGGCCTGCGCCTTCATCCTCCAGTGGAGCGACCGGGAGTGGTGGCCGGAGGCGCCTCCGTATGAGGCCGCTTACCTCCATAAGCTGTGCGTCCGGCGGCAGTTCGCCCACCGGGGTATGGCCGCCCGGGTGGTGGAGGCCGTCAAGGGGGAGTGCGCCCGCCGGGGCGTCCGCTTCCTCCGGCTGGACACCGGGGCGGAGGAAGCCGTGGTGCGGGACATCTACCTGGCCGCCGGATTTGAGATCGTCAAGACCATCGAACGCGGCGGCAGGCCCGTCATGCTGCTGTATGAATTGAAACTATAGATTGGGAGGAACCCCTATGAGAGCTATTGTCACCGTCATCGGCAAGGACCAGGTGGGCATCATCGCCGCCGTGTGCGCCCTGCTCAGCG
>CAZCFU010000049.1:0-9064 GCA_964498005.1 uncultured Oscillospiraceae bacterium
GAATTGATGAGACCCTTCATTTCACTATCTTCCGACAGTTTCCTGAAGGACTCAAGTCCTTCTGGTGCTTCGTGTTTCTTCGTTGTTTAATTTACAAGGTGCAAGCTCGCCCGCATTGAGCGGAGCTTCATTATATCACTCAGCCCCTTGCTTGTCAAGCCCCTTTTTTCGCTTTCCGCAAGCTTTTTGCTTCCAGCCTTGGAACCCTCATCCAAGCCTCACTCTCGCGAACTTTGTTATCTTACCACCCTCTAAGAGGTTTGTCAAGCGAAATTTTCAACTTTTTGAAATTTTCTCGGACAACCTGCCGCTTTCGCGGTTCCTCTCGTTAGGCGCTCGATTATATTAGCAAATCTCTCCTGGTTTGTCAACCCCTTTTTTCATCTTTTTTCGAGAAAGAAGCGCGGAGCCGTTGTGAGCAGTGCGGATGGAGCGAAGCGAGGGCAAAAGCCCAAGGCCCATGAAATGGGACTGGGTTTTGTCCGAGTCGGAGCGAAGCCGCACGTCGCGAACAGGCGTAGCGTGACAAGAAGCGCAGGCCCCCCATTACATTTCCTCTTGCGAAACCGCCCCGGCTGTGATACGCTATCTTCAAATCTATGATTGCACTACTTAATATTAAGGAGGCGTCTTTATGCCGATCCGTGTCCCCGACTCATTGCCCGCCGCCAGCGTGCTGGAGGGCGAAAACATCTTTGTCATGACGGAGCGCCGCGCCCTGCACCAGGACATACGGCCTTTGAATCTGCTCATTCTCAACCTGATGCCCACCAAGATCGTCACCGAGACCCAGCTGCTGCGCAAGCTGTCCAATACCCCCCTCCAGGTCAACGTCCAGCTGCTCCAGACCAAGAGCCACACTCCCCAGAACACCGATCAGGTTCATTTGCAGTCCTTTTACACCACCTTTGACCAGGTAAAAGAACAGCAGTTCGACGGTATGATCATCACCGGCGCGCCGGTGGAAAACCTGGAGTTTGAGGAGGTGGACTACTGGGAGGAGCTGTGCCAGATCATGGACTGGACCCGCTCCCATGTCCACTCCACCCTCCACATCTGCTGGGGCGCCCAGGCGGGGCTGTATCACCACTATGGCATCGAAAAGCGCACCCTGCCCCGGAAGCTGTCCGGCATTTATGAGCACACCATCATCCGCAAGCGTTCCCCGCTGTTCCGGGGCTTTGACGACCGGTTTTACGCCCCCCATTCTCGATACACCGAGGTCACCAAGGAACAGCTGCTGGAAAAGCCGGAGCTGGAGCTGCTGGCTCTGTCCGACGAGGCGGGCGTGTTTGGCGCGAAAAGCTCGGACAACCGCCGCTTCTTCATTTTCGCCCATACCGAGTATGACGACGACACCCTGGCCCAGGAGTATTTCCGGGATGTGAAGCGGGGACTGAATCCCGACGTTCCGGCCCACTACTTCCCCGGCGACAACCCCAGCCTGTCCCCCATCGTCAACTGGCGCAGCGCAGGCCAGCTGCTGTACACCAACTGGCTGAACTACTACGTCTACCAGACCACTCCCTACGACCCCAGCAAGATCTCCCTGGAATACGAGATCTGAGCCATGCTTCAGATATCCAATCTCAAGCTCCCGGTGGACGGGGATGAGGCCCTGCTTCGCCTCCGGGCGGCGAAGGCCCTGGGCGTCCGCCCGGTCGATATTTTGGAGTTGTCCCTCCACCGCCAGTCCATTGACGCGCGGAAAAAGAATGACATTCACCTGGTCTGCACCGTCCGGGTCATCTTAAACGATGAGGAAGCCATCCTCTGCCGCACACCCAAGGGCGTAACGCGGGTGGCCGACATACCTTATATATTGCCCCCCATGGGCCGCGTCTCGCTCCTGCCCCCCGTGGTGGCAGGGATGGGCCCGGCGGGCCTGTTCGCCGCGCTGACGCTGGCCCGTGCGGGCCTGCGTCCCATCGTGCTGGAGCGGGGGAGGGACGTGGACGAGCGCACTATGGACGTGGAGCACTTCTGGGCCACCGGGTCGCTGTCCCGCGCCTCCAACGTCCAGTTCGGCGAGGGCGGCGCGGGCACCTTTTCCGACGGCAAGCTCACCACCGGGGTCAACGACCCCCGCGTCTCCCACGTATTCGATATTTTCGTGTCCCACGGCGCGCCCGCCGACATCAAATACTCCCACAAGCCCCACATCGGCACCGACGTGCTCCGGGGCGTAGTCAAGTCCATCCGGGAAGAATTGCTGCGTCTGGGCGCGGACATCCGTTTCGAGCACCAGCTTTGGGCCCTGCGCCAAAGCGGCGGACGGCTGTCCGGTATCACCGTCATGACCGAAACCGGCCCATACGATATCCCCTGCGACGCGCTGGTGCTGGCTCCCGGCCACTCCGCCCGGGACACGTTTCAGATGTTATATGACTTCGGCCTGCCTATGGAGCGCAAAAGCTTTGCCATCGGTGTGCGCATCGAGCACAGCCAAGCAGCGGTGAGCCGCGCCCAGTTCGGCGAATTCTGGGACAGGCTCCCCGCCGCCGACTACAAGCTGGCCTGCCACCTGCCCTCCGGCCGGTCAGCCTTTACCTTCTGCGTCTGCCCCGGCGGGCAGGTGGTGGCCGCCGCCAGCGACTATGGTCAGGTGGTCACCAACGGAATGTCCCTCCGGGCCCGGGATGGGGCCAACATCAACGGCGGCTTCCTGGTAGGCGTGAACCCCGACGACTTTGGCGGGGGCGATCCCCTGGCCGGAGTGCGCTTTCAGGAGCGGTGGGAGCGCGCCGCCTGGAATCGGGGCACCGGGAACGCCCCGCCCCTCAATGACCCCAGCCGCCCCATCTTCCTCGCCCCCGCCCAACTGGTGGGGGACTTCCTGGCGGGCCGGCCCTCCAACGGCCCCCGCTCGGTTCTGCCCACCTACCGTCCCGGCGTCACCTGGACAGCTTTGGACGGCACGCTTCCCGATTACGTCCTCGCCACATTAAAGGAAGCCCTCCCCGTCTTTGACCGCAAGCTCCACGGCTTCGCCCATCCCGACGCGGTGCTGACGGGCGTGGAGACCCGCTCGTCCTCCCCGGTGCGCATCCTGCGGGACGGCTCATTCCAGTCCCCCGCCCTTCCCGGCCTCTACCCCTGCGGCGAAGGGGCGGGCTACGCCGGGGGCATCACCTCCGCCGCTGTGGACGGCATCAAGGTGGCGGAAGCCATCATTGCAGGGTAAACGCAGTTGAGCCGCGAAGCCTCCGCGACGGGCCCTAAGTCCTCCGACTGCACAAATTGTCCTGCGCCGTCTATGCGGCTTCGGCCAATTTGCTCCGCTCCGGCCTTAGTTCCCTGCTCCCGGCTTCTCCGCACCCTAAAGTTTACGCCCCGCACCCCAAACGCAACATCAAATTGGTGGCCTAAACCGGGTGTTCCTCCCTAAAATGAGGGCACCTTGAAAGGAGGTCATCTTTATGACATTTGGTGAAAACCTGCAATTCCTCCGCAAGCGCCGGGGCATGACCCAGGAGGAGCTGGCGGAAAAAATGGACGTGTCCCGGCAGTCGGTGAGCAAATGGGAATCCAACGCCGCCTACCCGGAAATGGACGCCATCCTGCGCCTGTGCGATCTGTTCTCCTGTGACATGGACACCCTCCTGCGGGGGGATGTGTCCCGCCGCTTCGGCGAGGACGCCGCCGCCTACGACCGGCACATGAACCGCTTTTCCGCTGCCATCGCGGCGGGGGTGGCCCTGGTTCTCCTGGGCGTGATTTTCTCTATGCTCCTGGTCTGCTTTTTCGCCAACGAAATGGCGGGAGGGATGGTCTTTTTCCTGTTTCTCATTTTTGCCGTCACCATCTTTATCGTTTCCAGCATGAATCACGACACTTTTAAACGCCAACATCCCGGCTTTGTCCCCTGCTACACAAAAGAGGAGATGGATCGCTTTGAGCGCCGCTTCCCCTTCCTCATCGCCGTCCCGGTTGCCCTCATCCTGCTGGGCCTGGTGGTCATGATCCCCATGGCTATGCACAGCCCCGTCCGGCTGAATCAGGAACAGTGGGAGGCCCTGTGCGCCTCTGTATTCCTGCTGTGCGTCACCATTTCCGCCTCCACCCTCACCTGGGCGGGCATCCAGCACTCCAAATATGGCTTCCCGGAGGAAAAGCCCACCCCGGCGGAGCGCCGCGTGGGCCGCGTCTGGGGCGTTGGCATGGTTGCCGCTACCGCGCTGTATGTGGGCCTTGGCCTGGGACTGGATCTGTGGAAGCAGACCGCCGCGGTCATCTACACCGTGGCCGCCCTGTTATGCGTGGCGGTCACCATCCTGGTCAAAAAAGACGACGAACCGTAAAGGAGCCTTCCCCATGATCAAACGCCGCCCGGACTACTACGCACAATTCCACTGCCTGGGCGGCGCCTGCCCGGACACCTGCTGCCGGGACTGGTCGGTGGTACCCGACGAAGCCGCCCTGGCGGACTACGCCTCCGCCCCCTCCCCTCTGCGGGAGCGCATCGCCCAAAACCTCGTCACCGATGAGGACGGCGACGTATGCTTCCGCCTGGATGAGCGGGGGATGTGTACCCTCCTCACTCCCGACGGCCTGTGCCCCATCCAGCGGGACTGGGGGGAGGAGCATCTCTGCGCCCACTGCGCTGCCTATCCCCGGTTCATTGAGGAGTACGGCTGTCTGACGGAAGCCTCCCTTGCCGTCTCCTGCCCGGAAGCGGCAAGGCTCCTGCTGGAGGCCCCCCGCTTCGCCCTCATCGAGACGGACGACGGCAAAGCCGACCCACCCTTTGACGGAGTAGACCCAGACCTGTTGGCGGGGCTGGAGCACAGCCGCGCCCAGGTACTGGCCCTGCTGGGCGGTGGGGGCGGGCTTTGGACAAAATTCCGCTCCATCCTGGCCTATGCCGAAACCCTCCAAGGCTACATCGACACGGGAGCGTATGACAAAATGGCCGACTGCGTCCTCACCCTCGCCCTTCCCGAGGACAACCCCCAATGCCAAGCCTCCGCTGTCTGGCTGCTGAACGCCCTGGCAGCTCTTGACCCTCTCCGCCCCGACTGGCCCGCCCTGCTGAAGGATCGCGCCCAGCGGCTGTCCCTCCTGTCCCGCGCAAAATACACCGCCTTATGTGTGGACTACGCCCGGGCCAACCCAGAGTGCGAGCGCCAGTTCACCAACCTGGCCTGTTATTTCGTCTTCCGCCACTGGCACAAGGCGGTGAACGACGATATGCTCTACGGCCGCGCCGCTTTCGTATGCGCCGCCTGCGCCGCCCTGTACCACCTGGCCCTGTTCCAGCCCGGGGAGGAAATCACTTTGTGGGGCCGGTTCAGCCGGGAGGTGGAGCACGACGAAAACAACCTGGACGAGGTGATCTGGGCCCTGTCCGGCCCGGGCCGCGCTTCCCTGACCCCCCTGTTTTGAGCAAAAAACCGCCCTGCTCCCGAAAGAGCAGGGCGGTTTTTTCACACCATCTCAATGTGATAATGTTCCAGCCAGTGGTTCACCTGCACCAGATAGGCGATGGTCTGGGGCCGGGCCATGAGCTGGCCGTACCAGGGCGCGTCCAGAGCGTCCCCCGTCCCGGCCAGCAGCTCCTCCGCCGCCTCCCGGCGCACCACGTCCAGCAGGGGCGCGTTTGGTCTGTCCAGCACCTCCCGGAGCATCCCGCTCACCGCCGCCAGATAGGCCGGGTGGTGGGTCTTGGGGTAGGGGCTCTTTTTCCGCCACAGGATCTTCTCCGGCAGCAGCCCCGTCATGGCCTGCCGGAGCAGGCCCTTCTCCCGTCCCTGCCAGTCTTTGTAGGCCCAGGGCACGGTGTACAGATACTGCACGAGGCGCCAGTCGCAGAAGGGCACCCGCACCTCCAGCCCCGACCACATGGACATACGGTCTTTTCGATCCAACAGGGTCTGCATGAACCATCGCAGGTTGAGCCACATCAGCTCCCGCATCCGCCGCTCCAGCCCCGCCCTGCCCGGCAGGGCCGGGGTCTCGGCCACCGTGGCCCGGTAACGGGCATCCACGTACTCGAAGGGGTCTGTCCCCGCCAGCACCTCGGGGCGGAGGAAGGAGGAGCGGTAGGCGGTGGACCGAGCCCAGGGGAAGCCCTCCCGCTCCCGGAGGGATGGGTCGCGGTACCAGGGGTAGCCGCCGAAAATCTCGTCGGCACACTCCCCGGACAGGGCCACGGTGGCGTGGTTTTTGACCTCCCGGCAGAACAGCAGCAGGGACGCATCCACGTCCGCCATCCCCGGCAGATCCCTGGCCTCCGCGGCCTCGTACAGCGCCGCCGCCACGTCCGCGCTGTCCAGCGCCACCCGGTGGTGCTCCCCGTGGAGGGAGCTTGCCATGAGGTCGATGTAATCGTCGTCATTGTTGGGCTGGAATTTCCCGGGTGTAAAGTATTTGTCATTGTCCCGGTAGGTGACGGAAAAGGTGTGCAGCTTCTCCCCCCGCCGCTGAAACGCCCTGTCCGCAATGGCGGAGATGATGCTGGAGTCCAGCCCGCCGGACAGGAAAGCGCACACCGACACGTCGCTGACCAGCTGACGCTCCACCGCGTCGGTGACCAGCTTCCGGACGTGGGCGGCGGTGTCCTCAAAGGGTTCGGCGGTGTCCAGATCCTCCGGCGTCCAATACCGCCAGACCCGCCAGCCCGTCTTGGAGTAGTAGGCGCAGCAGGCGCTCTCCAGCTCCCGGACGTCCCGGAACACCCCGCACCCCGGCGTACGCCCCGGCCCCAGCAGCATGACCTCCAGCAGCCCCTCACGGCCCACCTTCCGGGACACCCCGGGGCACTCCAGCAGGGTCTTGATCTCCGACGCGAAGCACAGCCGATCCCCCGCCAGCGAGAAGAACAGCGGCTTGACCCCCATACGATCCCGGGCCAGAAACAACCGCTGCTTTTCCTCCTCCCACACGGCGAAGGCGAAGATGCCGTTGAACCGCTTCACGCAGTCCGCGCCCCACTCGGCGTAGGCGTGGGCCACCACCTCCGTGTCCGAATACCCCTCGAAGCGATGCCCCAAACTGGTCAATTCATTGCGTAATTCCGCGGTATTATATAACTCCCCGTTGTATACCAGTGCCAGCCCTCCCCGGGCGGACAGAAGGAACGGCTGCCGTCCGCCCTCTGGATCCACCACCGCCAGCCGGGTGTGGAGCAGCCGGGCAGGCCCCCGGCGGTAGATCCCCCGCTGATCCGGCCCCCGCCGGGCCATGGTGGCCAGCAGTTTTTCCTCGTCAATCGGTACGTCCCGCCCGTCAAAGTCGATGATCCCCGCGATCGCGCACACAAAAATACCCCCTTTTACCATCGGGTCATTCTATGCGGGGCGGATCAAACAGGTTCCTGGGCCGATTTACCCTTGACAAGTTCCCTTTTCGGTGATATAGTGCTGTCAAACTGGCAATGACGGAGAAGAAACCGCAGGGCAGCGCACAGAGAGGGACGCGTTTTGGTGGAAGCGCCCCGCGCACAGCGGCGGCCGTACCGCTCCCGAGCCGCCCATGAGGAATGGGACGGGTGCGCCCGTTAAAGCGCTCACAAGTGCGCCAAGCGGCGAACTAGGGTGGAACCGTGGGACGTTTTCAACGCCTCACCCCTGGATACAATCAGGGGTGAAGCGTTTTTGTTTACCCCAAAACAAGGAGGAATATCCATGTCCGAAGAAAACAACCAGTTTACCTTTGAAAACGAGCAGTACCGCAAGACCTACTGGCACACCTGCTCCCACGTGCTGGCCCAGGCCATGAAGCGGCTCCACCCCGAGGTGAAGCTGGCCATCGGCCCGTCCATCGACAACGGCTTCTACTACGATTTCGACACCCCCGAGCCCTTCACCGAGGGCCAGCTTGCCGAGCTGGAAGCGGAGATGCGCAAGATCTGTAAGGAAAAGCTGAAGCTGGAGCGGTTCGAGCTGCCCCGCGAGGAAGCGGTCAAGTTCATGGAGGAGAAGGGCGAGCCCTACAAGGTGGAGCTCATCCACGACCTGCCCGAGGACGCGGTGATCTCCTTCTACAGGCAGGGCGAGTTCACCGACCTGTGCGCCGGCCCCCACCTGGACTCCACCGGGCGCATCAAGGGCAACGCCATCAAGCTCACCGCCTGCAACGCCGCCTATTGGCGGGGCGACAGCAACCGCCAGACCCTCCAGCGCGTCTACGGCGTGGCCTTCCCCAAGAAGGACGAGCTGGACGAGTACCTGGCCAGGATCGAGGAGGCCAAGAAGCGTGACCACCGCCGTCTGGGTAAGGAGCTGGGCCTGTTCATGCTCCGGGACGAGGGCCCCGGCTTCCCCTTCTTCCTGCCCAAGGGCATGACGCTGAAAAACACCCTGCTGGACTACTGGCGGCAGGTTCACAAGAAGTACGGCTACGTGGAGATCTCCACCCCCATCATGCTCAACCGCCAGCTATGGGAGCGCTCCGGCCACTGGGATCACTACAAAAATAATATGTACACCACTGTCATCGACGATGTGGATTTCGCCGTCAAGCCCATGAACTGCCCCGGCGGGATGCTGGTGTACGCCAGCGAGCCCCACTCCTACCGCGACCTGCCCCTGCGGGTGGGCGAGATCGGCCTGGTCCACCGCCACGAGCTGTCCGGGGCGCTCCACGGCCTGTTCCGGGTGCGCTGCTTCAGCCAGGACGACGCCCACGTCTTCATGACCCGGGAGCAGATGCAGGACGTGATCCAGGAGACGGTGCGGCTGTTCGACGAGGTGTACTCCACCTTTGGCCTGAGCTACACCATCGAGCTGTCCACCATGCCCGAGGATCACATCGGCACCGTGGAGGAGTGGGAGCGCAACCAGGACATTTTGAAAACCGCCATCACCGACATGGGCAAGGAGTTCGTCATCAACGAGGGGGACGGCGCGTTCTACGGCCCCAAGCTGGACTTCCATCTGGCCGACTCCCTGGGCCGCACCTGGCAGTGCGGCACCATCCAGCTGGACTCCCAGCTCCCCGAGCGGTTCGAGCTGGAGTACACCGGCGAGGACGGCCAGAAGCACCGCCCCGTCATGATCCACCGGGTGGTGCTGGGCTCCATCGAGCGGTTCATCGGCGTCATCACCGAGCATTTCGCCGGGGC
>CAZCFU010000050.1:0-8886 GCA_964498005.1 uncultured Oscillospiraceae bacterium
TGTCCTCGCTCTTGGCGGTGAGCAGGATGATGGGGATGTTGCCCCCGGACTCCCGCAGCCGCGCCGTGGCCCGGATGCCGTCCAGCTGGGGCATCATAATGTCCATGAGGATCAGGTCGATGTTCCCCTCGTTCACATACCGGATGGCCTGCTCTCCGTTGTAGGCGGACACTGTTTTGTAGCCCTCGCTGGTCAGGTAAATTTCAAGCGCCGAAACGATGTCCTTGTCATCGTCGCAGATGAGCACCGTGTACATGGCGCACCACTCCCCTTTCTCCTTGTATGATTTATGTTATCAGCAACCCGATTAAGCTGCAAGTAGGAAAATGTTTAAAATCAGTTTAAGAACCGCCGCGGTTTGGGCATATCGCCACTTGCAATTCTTCCCTCAGAGGAGTACACTATCCCCAACAGGCAGAGTAGGGGCGCGCGTGTGAAAGTGCCGGCGGGACGGGGAGTTGTCCGCCGGACGAAGGGTGAAGGCCCGCAGTGCGCGCTCCGCATCCCGCTGCCGCATGACGGGATCGCGTTTTGGGACTTCCTTTGTGCGGCATACCCTTTTGGGGCTGCCCAGAAAACAAAGGAGGTCTTTTTTCATGTCTCAAACCCTGTACAAAACGCCCTTTTCCCGCGCCTACTGGAAAGACGCCGTGGCGGATGCCAAAAAGCTGCGCACCCTGGTGTTCTCCGCCCTGATGGTGGCCGCCTGCGTGGCCTTGGGCCTCATACCGTCCATCGTGGTGGGTGCCGGCGGCATCAAAATTTCCTGGGGCTTTTTGGGGCGGGCACTGTGCGCCCTGGTAGGCGGGCCGGTGAACGCGCTGGTGTTCGGCTTCGTGGAGGACACGGTGGGCTACTTCATGAACCCGGACGGAGGCTATAACCCCTTCTACATCTTCACCACCATGCTGGGGGTGTTCACCTACGCGCTGTTCCTCTACCGCGCGGAGGTGACGGTGCTGCGGGTGTTCCTGGCCAAGCTGTTCACCAACATTCAGAATGTGTTTTTGCAGTCCCTGGGGTCCTACCTCTGGTATTCCAGCAAGGGCTACTGGGTGCTGGTGGGTGAGCGGGCGATCAAAAACGCTATCATGCTGCCGGTGCAGACCGTCATGCTTGTGGCGCTGTTTGCCGCCCTGCTGCCCATCCTCCACCGCATGGGCTTCCTGCCCAACCAGGCGGGGCGGCTGAAGCTTTGGAAGCGGCCGGAGCGGTTCCCGAAAAAGGCTCCGAACGAGGAAAAGTCAACCCCCTGGGAGGACTGACCGCCTCGCCCACCGCATAACTTGTGCCATGTCCGCATACCTTCCTGTTAGGGATTTTTACACAGCCGCCGTCAGGCGGCTGTGTAAAAATCCCCCTGAAAGGGGATGCGGACATGGCTTTTTTCAAGGGACTGGGCGACTTTTTGTGGAGCGGGCCCCTGCTGGCGGCGTTTCTGGCGGTGGGGCTGTGGTACTCCTTCGGCTCTGGGTTTTTCCCCATTTTCGGCGTGGGAGTGTGGTGGAAAACCACGGTAGGCTCCCTATTCCGGCAGAAAAAAGGCCGCAGGGAGGGCCGCGGGGTGACCCAGCTCCAGGCCCTGTCCACCGCCCTGGCCGCCACCATCGGCACCGGCTCCATCGCCGGGGTGGCCACCGCCATTGTGTACGGCGGGCCGGGGGCGGTGTTCTGGATGTGGATGTCCGCCCTGCTGGGCATGGCGGTGAGCTGCGGAGAAAAGACGCTGGCGGTGCGCCACCGGGAGAAGGGCCCGGACGGCCGCTGGCGGGGCGGGCCCATGGAGTACATGAAAAACGGCCTGCGCCTGCCGGGGCTGGCAAAAATCTTTGCCCTGTTCTGTGTCGCTGAGACCCTGGCGGGGGGCAACCTGGCCCAGGCCAACTCCATCGCCACCGCCCTGTCCGCCGCGGCCGGCGCCGATCCCAAAGTGGTGGGGGTGGTGCTGGCCGTCGTCACCGCCATCGTGCTGGCGGGGGGCATCAAACGCATCGGCAGGCTGTGCGAGCTGCTGGTGCCCGCCATGGCCCTGCTGTTCGTAGGGAGCGGACTGGCGGTGATCGCCGTCCACTATCAGGCGGTGCCCGAGGCGTTCCGGCAGATCATCACCTACGCTTTCGCGCCCCGGGCCATTGCCGGGGGGTACGCCATGGGTACGGCCCTGCGGTACGGCGTGGCCCGAGGGGTGTTCACCAACGAGGCGGGGATCGGGATGTCCGCCATTGCCCACGCCTGCGCCGACGTGGACGAGCCGGCGGAACAGGGAATGTGGGGCATTTTTGAGGTGTTTTTCGCCACCATGGTCATCTGCACCGTCACCGCCCTGGTGATTCTCACCTCCGGGGTGTACGATCCCGTCCAGGTACTGCCTCTGGCGGAGGCGGGCGCCCTGCCCGAGGGAATGCTGGGCGCGCCGCTGACGGCGGCGGGATTTGCCACCCTGTTTGGCGAGGCCGGAGAGTGGATCGTGGCGGTGAGCCTGATGCTGTTCGCCTTTACCTCTCTCATCGGCTCGGGATACTACGGTCGGCGGGGGCTGGAGACTCTCACCGGCTCCCGGTGGGCCATGGGGCTGTACCGGCTCATCTTCCCCGCCTGTATCATCTTCGGCGCGGTGGGAAATATTACGGCCGTGTGGCAGCTGGTGGACGTGTTCAACGGCCTGCTGCTGGCGGTCAACCTGCCCGCGCTGCTGCTGCTCTCGCCGGAGGCGATGCACCTGCTGCGGGTCTGGCTGGAGGGGCAAAAAAAGAAAAGCGAAAATTGGCAAGAAGCCTCTTGACAACGGCGGAAAAATTGATATAATATACTCTGCGCCGCACAATAGCGGCGAAACGAATTGTGACTTCATCACCGATTTGCAGCGGTATCGAAGAGGTCATAACGAGCACGATTGGAAATCGTGTAGCGGCTGAAACCGCTCGAGGGTTCGAATCCCTCCCGCTGCGCCAGTGAAGTCGGCAAATTTCGATAAGAAATTTGCCGACTTCCTCTTTTTACGGACTTATGCACATCCTTTTTATCAACGCAAAGCAAGGGTATGCCTGATAAAGAAGGTCCGCTTGTCAGGAACTCAATCACATAAGAGGTGAATCAAATGCATATTCCAAGTGAGCGAATTTATCATAGGATGCGTGCGGAAACCGCCTCGCTATGGTTTGTACCCGCCAATGATGGCACGGAGCCCTCCCTGCTGGTCAAGGTACCGACACCGACGTTGAAGGCGCTGATCGTAGGCTGCCCAATGCAGCTGCTCTTTGGGAAAAAAGATAATTATTTATGCGTCGGAGCGAGAATTGAAGATATGCCTGACACTCCAGTCCTCCTCTCAGGCGCGCAGATCGTAGACGAGGAACATGAATCATTGATTCGCGCGATGAAGCAAAAGACGTTTCCCATATTCCTTTTCAACGAAATGGATATATGTCTTGCCTCCTCATCCGTGGACATTACAGAGGAAGATTCATCGGCCGTGCTGAAATTACTGGAGAGCAAAGACTCGTTATACACCGGAGGCTTTAACCCTGACGTGTCGCTTGCGATCGACTGTTTTGACTATTCCATTGACAAAACGAAAACATATCCCAATTCCTATGAAATACCCGTCGTTGAAATCGTACCTAAAGTGGGAACCTGGGAAACAACAAATGTTTTCTTTATCAATAACCGTTCATACCATGGGATCAATATCTCAAGTGAAGAGGAAGGGGAGACCTTTGAAAACACGATCTGGGGATCCCTGGAGTCCGTTTTCCCCACAACACTATACAAAAGCCCCCAGGTACAGCACGGCGACAAAAAGCGTGAATTTACGGATGTGTTTGCGTACCATGAATACGGCAGTTTTTTGATCGAGGCCAAAGACCTGTCGGTTATAAGGACAGGGTACAATAAGGGCGAGCAAAAACGCCTTACCGGGATCCAAAAGCAAGTGACAAAGGCGATCAAACAGCTTATTGGAGCGGTCAAGGCATTTAAACGCGGAGATAGCTTGTATGATGCCGACGGAAATGAAATTTTGGTAGACCGAGAAATACCGCCGCATGCCATCATACTCATTACCGAGTTGATGACCTGCGGCGATTGGGAGGAAATCACAAAACAGTTATTGGAAGCCATAAACGAAACAGGCGCTCTGTTTCATCTTCTTGATTTAAGAGAATTCATCACCCTGCTGAAACAAAGCTCTGGAGATCCAAACTTGATCGATTACAATTTATTGGAGCGCTGCAAGTTCTTTTTAGAAAAGAAAAGCGTTTTCATAAGGGGCATATAAGCGAGGCAGCGCCTATCGGCGTTTCACCGTCTGTTTTTATGCCGCTTCATCTGTCAAAGCGTCTCGCCGCCCACCGCGCCCAGCAGTTCCCGGGCATAGGGCAGCTCCAGGATGGCGGCGCACAGCGTGTGCCACTCATCCAGCTTGTGATTCCGGCGGGCGTAGTAGATGTTGGCCAGCACCTCGTAGTTCATCGTCACCGTGCGCATCTGGTTGTAGCTGGAGGGGAGCAGCTGGATGAGGTCGTACCAGTCCGCCCTGTCCTTGCCCGCCACATAGCGCTGGCGCACCGTCTCCAGATAACCCACATACCGCTCAAATTCCGCCAGAGAGGCGGGGGTGAGATGATCCGTGGAGAAGTCGTCCGGCTCCAGGGGTTTGGCGTGGAGCTTGTGCATGGTGGAGGTGGAGTTGGCCACAGTGCCTATCTTGTAGGTGTCGAACTCCTTCCACCAGTACATCGGGGCGGTGATATCCATGGACACGAAGATCTGCCGGATGAATTTCCGGTGGTCGCTGCCCGCCGCGCACAAACGCACCGCAAGGGAGAGATCGTTCTCCCCCAGAACATAGCGGCCCTCCCCATCGTAATGGCTGTCTGAACGCTCCCAGCTGTTCAGGGGATTGCGGGCGCCCCGCATGGCGTTTTCCAGGTTCATCACGCTGACGCGTTCCACTTTCAGCACAAAAAGCCCTCCTTCAAATAATGGGAGCGCCGCCCGCCAGGGCGGCGCTCCCATTGGTCAATTGCTGGAAATATATTCGCCCATGATGTAGCCGGTCATGGTGGCCCCGCCGCTTCCGGGGAAGCTGATCTGGTACCAGCCGTTCCCCGCGTCGGCCACCACGGTAACGGTGTTGCCGTTTACCAGGCTGGCCACCCTCTCATAAGTAGTACCTGGGCCGGAGCGCACATTCAGGCCGCCGTCCGCGCCCACAATGGTGCCCGTCCGCCCCGCAGCGGGGCCGGTGGTGGTATTGGGGGCCTGGGTGGTGACCGCGGGAGGATTACTGACTACAGGAGCGGGGGTCTGGGTGGAGCCGTCCCGCCTTTGGGCCTGGGCGCGCACCACGCACTGGACGGATACGCCGTCAGCCGAGGCGGTAATATACACGTTGTGGAACGCGCCGCTGTTGTTCACATTGGCCACCAGGCCGGTGGCGCTCACCGAGACCCACTCCGGGTTGGAGGAAGTCCAGGTCACAGTGCCCGCCCAATCCGCCGGAGTGAATTTGGGCGCGAGCTGATAGGACTCGCCCACCCACAGGGTGAAATCCTCGGCCAGCCGGCCGTCAGAGCCATAGAGCGTCATGCCGGCGAGCGTGGGCTGCACGGGGGTGGTGTCCACCGGCGGCAGGTCGGGCGTGGGATCCACCGGGGCGGTGGGCAGGGTCACGGTACCGCTGGGGGAAACGCTGGGCTCCACGCTGGCGGGGGGCTGGGACTGGGAGGAGTCAGGGCCGGGGTTCTTCTTGCCGTGGAGCTGGGGATAGATGACGGTGAACACGATGATGAGCGCCGCTACGATGATGACCAGCGAACACAGGAAGGTGATGAGCCGGGGCCAGTTGATGGGGGGCAGGTCAACGCTGTGCCCGCCCTGCTTGGGCGCCAGCCGCTTGCCCGCCTTGGGCTTGGGGGCGTAGTACTCCTCGTCGTCCAGGTCGTCGTCAAAGGCGTCCTGCCCGTCGAACACATAGGTGTCGTCCTGGTCGTTCTCATCCCGGGCGGAGGGGACGCTGTCCCGTACGGCGCGCCGGGGATCGTTGCGTTCGCCGCAGAAGGGGCAGCGGCGGTAGGTGGAGCTGTAGTCCTCACCGCAGGCGTCGCAGTGGATCAGTTTATCATGGGAAGGCTTGGGAGCCATAATTGAATTCCTCCTTGCGTCAAAGGGTCGAAGCTTGTCGCCCACCCCCTATCTTACACGTTTCGGCTGAGTTCGTCAATCTTTATTTATTATGTCACCTGAATTTTAGGCGGGAATAAAATAGCAGCCTCCGGGCATACTGCCGCAGAGGTGAAGCGCATGGACATGACCAATCAACAGTACAATCAATATGTCAGCAGCAAAGCCCAGCCCTCCCCGCTGTGGAAGGACTGCCTGTGGGCCTTCTGCGTGGGCGGGGCCATCTGCGCCGGGGGCCAGGGGCTCATGGCCCTCTACCAGAGCTGGGGGGCCAGCAAGGACGACGCGGGGACATGGGTTTCCATCACCCTGATCTTTTTGGCCTCCCTGCTCACCGGCCTGGGTGTGTTCGACAACATTGCCAAGCGGGCGGGCGCGGGCACACTGGTGCCCATCACCGGCTTTTCCAACGCCATGGTGTCCCCGGCCCTGGAGTTCAAGAGCGAGGGCTTCGTCACCGGCACCGGGGCCAAGCTGTTCACCGTGGCCGGGCCGGTGCTGGCCTACGGCATCTCGGCCAGCGTGGTGTATGGGATCATCCTGTATATCGTGGAGCTGTTCTAAAGGGCCGCGCGCGTTTTGTTTGCCAACAATCCCTTGCCCCTCCCCGGAAAAAATGATATACTTGCCATATCATGCCGGGAAACGACAGGGGGGGCGGCCGCAATGGGAGAGAAAAAGTCCTCCATCCACGACGGGCACCGCCGGGGGATGAAGGAACAGTTTTTAAAACAGGGCCTGAGCGGGATGCCGGATCACAGGATCCTGGAGCTGCTGCTGTTCTACGCCGTCCCCAGAAGGGACGTGAACCCCCTGGCCCACCGGCTGGTGGAACACTTCGGCTCGCTGGCCGGGGTGTTCCACGCCACCTATGACCAGCTGCTGGAGGTGGACGGGATCGGCCCCAATATCGCCACGCTGCTCCTGCTTGTCCCGGCGGTATCCGCCCGGTATCTGGAGGAGAGCGCCAGCGTGGATGGGCAGATCATGGCAACCTGGCAGCTGCGGGAGCTGCTGGCCCCGCTGTTTTTCGGCCAGCGGGACGAGGTCGCGTACTTAGTGTGCATGGACGGGAAGAGCAAGGTGCTGGCCACCCGGAAGCTGGGACAGGGCGTGGTGGACTCGGTGCCCATCGCCGCGCGGAAGGTGCTGGAGGCCGCCCTGGGCTGCAACGCCAGCCGGGTGGTGCTGGCCCACAACCATGTGTCCGGCGTGGCGCTGTGGTCCCAGGCGGATCTGGACACCACCCTGCGGCTCAAGCGCCTGCTGGCGGAGGCGGACATCGCGCTGGTGGATCACGTCATTATGGCTGGGGACGACATGGTGTCCATGGCGGAATCGGGCCTGCTGGATAAATAGGCGAACGGCCCCATCCGTTGGACAGGGCGGACGGAAAAGGCTTCGGGATAAAAAAGACAGCGGCGGCAGAGGGAATAAATCCCCTGCCGCCGCTGCTTTTTTCACAGCTTACCGCTCTTCCCACCAAGCGGGCAGTCCATCCTCCCCACCCCAGGAAAGGCCGGAATAGACCCCGGAGTTCGCTTCCTGATGTTCCCCAGTCAGCGCATTTTGGTAATGCGCGAAGGCACTGGTAATACGGTATTCCCGTTCACACCAGTCGGTCCGATCTATCCAATCATCGGGGATATGATCGGGGAAATCTTGGTCAGACAATGTGCTATAGAGCTCATAAAATGCCGGGTTCCCTACGCACCAACCGAATTCCCAGTTGGAGATGGGCCACAGCTGGCCCACCCGGTAGAAGGGCCCTTCCCCATCCCCTGTGTCAGGGAGCAGATAGACGTCCAGCTCCTCCTGGCTGTATTGGTACACGGCATCGACCCGTTTTTCCGGGAGATACAGCCGGTAGGCCGCCGCGCCGTCCCCATCCTCCGCTCCAGCCCAGAAATACAGTACCTTTCTGTCCGCCACAGCGAGCGAGCGGTTATTCGCGCTGGGGTGAGGAGGGCTGTCATCGAACACAATGTCGTAATACACCTTTCCCAGATCGTCATAATCGGACTGGTTCATGCGGGAGATCAGGCCGGTCTCATCGGTGAACAGCGTCTCCTCATCGGTGAACAGCGTCTCCCGGTTCTCCCCCAGATGATCCATGCGGATCAATTCGGTCCCGCCCACGATGAGATAGACCCAGCGCTCGTCGGCAGAGACCACCTCCATGCCGTCCAGCTCCACGATCTCCCACAGCAGCTCCCTGGTGTGGGAATCCGCCATATAGAGGTGGGAGCCTTCCTGGTGCAGCCAGTATCCGTCTATGGGGAGGGCCCAGCGCCGATCCAAAAGCTCATATGTCCTGGTTTGGGAGAAATACTCCTCATAGGGGAGCGCCTCCCCCTCTTCGGGGGGATTCCAGGGCAGGGCGTCAGGCTTTCCGCCCTCCGTGGGAAGCGGCGCGGTGTCTGTGGGGAGCGGTTCGCTCTCCACGGCGGCTACGCTTTGTTCGGGGGCCGGATCGGATCCCTGAACGGCTTCCTGCCCTTGACAGGCAGGGAGAAGCAGCAGGCAGGCCGCCAAACACAGCGCAGAAAGCTTTTTGATCATCTTGCTGTTCCTCCCTAAATTAAAGTCAGTCTTTCAAACCCTCCGCCCAGGCGGCATACTTGGCCACCTTATCGGCGCAGTCTTCTTGGCTGGCGCCCTGGGCCAGGATATACACCTTGACCTTGGGCTCGGTGCCGGAGG
>CAZCFU010000051.1:0-8586 GCA_964498005.1 uncultured Oscillospiraceae bacterium
TACTACAATGACCCGTCCCAAACGCTGAAGGTCATCGGCGTCACCGGCACCAAGGGCAAGTCGTCCACCGCCTACTATTTAAAATATATTTTAGACGAATTCCTGGCTCCCCAGGGGAAATCCTGCGGCGTCATCTCGTCCATCGACACCTGGGACGGGGTGGAGCGGTTCGAGTCTCATCTGACCACCCCGGAGCCGCTGGAGCTGCAAAAGCACTTCGCCCACGCCCTGTCCGCGGGGATGGAATACATGGTGATGGAGGTGTCCAGCCAGGCGCTCAAGTACCACCGCACCCTGGGCACCCGGTTTGCTGCCGCCGCCTTTTTGAACATCGGCACCGACCATATCTCCCCCATCGAGCACCCGGACTTTGACGATTATTTCCACTCCAAGCTGAAAATTTTCGCCCAAGCAACGCTGTCCTGCGTCAACCTGGACTGCGACCACGCCCAGGAGGCCCTGGAGGCCGCGCAAAGTGTCCCCGGCACGGCGGTGTTTACCTTCTCCCGCCAAAACCCCGCCGCGAATGTGTACGGCCACGATGTGCGGAAGGTGGGCGGCGACATCATTTTCCAGGTGGACGGGGCGCGGCTGGGCGGCACGTACCGCCTGACCATGCCGGGGCTGTTCAACGTGGACAACGCCCTGGCCGCCATCGCTATCTGCCAGGGGCTGGGCATCCCCCAGGACGCCGTCCGGGAGGGGCTGGCCAAGGCCCGGGTGCCAGGACGCATGGAGGTGTACTCCAGCGAAAACGGGGAGGTAGTGGCCATCGTGGACTACGCCCACAACCGCATGAGCTTTGAGACGCTGTTCCGTTCGGTCCAGCAGGAGTACCCGGGCCGGCGAGTCGTCACCGTGTTCGGCTGTCCCGGCAAAAAGGCCTTTGACCGCCGCCGGGATCTGGGCGAGGTATCCGGGCAGTACTCCGACCTGGTGGTGCTCACCGAGGAGGACTCCGGCGAGGAGGACACCGTGTCCATCTGCAAAGAGATCGCCTC
Organism: uncultured Oscillospiraceae bacterium; assembly: GCA_964498005.1. Classification (GTDB taxonomy): domain Bacteria; phylum Bacillota; class Clostridia; order Oscillospirales; family Oscillospiraceae; genus Enterenecus. The sequence continues at coordinate 1,002 of CAZCFU010000051.1, forward strand.
CCACGTGGCCTGCGCCTGTGAGATCCAGCCAAACCGGGGCGAGGCCATCCGGCAGGCGGTGCTGAGCTGCCATGGGCCGACCGTGATCCTCATCACCGGCAAGGGGGCGGAAACCCGGCAGAAGCGGGGCCTGGAGTATATCGACACCCCGTCCGACGTGGAGTACGTCCAGGCGTTTCTGCGGGAGTGGGACGCCGGGCGCTTTGGATGTCCCCACGGCGTCTCCTGACCCTTGCCGGAACGGCAGGGAGATAAAATAGAGCAGGGAGCCATCCGGCTCCCTGTTTTTTATACCCTCCGATCGGCCGCGCCCCCGCCGCGGCAAACTGAAAAAACCGCTTGCGCCTTACGCTCAAATGGTGTAGAATAGTGGCACCGAGGCAAATAAAAGGCAGGGCGCGGGGTGTTACCAGCACCCCACGCCCCTATGCGGGAGATTCGCCCTCCCACACAATAGCAATATGCTACGCCAACCCCATTATAGCGGTTTTCCCTATCTTATTCAAGGGCCGTTTTGGGGCTTTGTGTCTATGCGTGTTACGCGGTGTGGGGTTTTTATATCCCGCGCCGCTTTCTGTTTGCCTCGATGGGAAAGCCCAGCGGGGGCCGGGAACGGAAGTACCACCCCCAGGGGCCGTACCATTGAGACAGGGAGTACCCTTATAAAAAACAAAGGAGAGAACGACATGAAGAAAAAACTGCTATCCCTTGCGCTGGCCCTGGCGCTCTGCCTGGGCCTGACCGTCCCGGCGTTCGCGGCGGAGTTGAAGATCGTTGAGGTTCCTGAACCTGTCGTAGAGGAATATGAGGGCAAAGACTATTCTGTGGGTGAGTTCCGGGAGGGCCTTGCGACTCTGCACGTGTTTGAAGACGGATACGGGAAGCTCGTAGGCTTTGTCGACAAGACGGGTAAGCTGGTCATCTCCGGCAAGTTTGACGGTGGATTTAATTTTTCCGAAGGCTTCGCACGGGTCCAGAAAAACGACAAATGGGGCTTTATCGACAAAACCGGCAAGGAGGTCGTGCCCTTCACATATGACGCGGCATGGGGCTTCTCCCAAGGCCTTGCGGCGGTAAAGAAAAACGGCAAGTGGGGCTTTATCGACCAGACGGGGAAAGTTGTCATTGACCTTCAATATGACAATGCGGGCGTCTTCTCCCAGGGCCTTGCCCTGGTCGAGAAAAACGGCAAGTGGGGTTATATTGACAAGGCAGGGGAAATTGTCATCGACTTTCAATATGACGGCGTAGACGACTTCTCCGAAGGCCTTGCGAGGGTGAACCAGAACGGCAAATGGGGCTTTATCGACCGGGCCGGCGAGGTCGTCGTCCCCTGCCAATATGATGGCGCGGGTTCTTTCTCCCAGGGCCTTGCGGTGATCTTGCGGAACGGCAAGTGCGGCTATATCGACAAGACCGGTAAGGTGGTTATCCCCTGCAAGTATGCGTATGCGGCCCCCTTCTCCGGGGGCTTCGCGGCGGTACGCGCGGACGATCAGCGCAATATGTGGGGCTTTATTGACAAGACGGGCAAGGAGGTCGTGCCGCCCACCACGTACACCGAAAATGGCGAAGAGTACTATATCACATCAGCTATTTATAATACAGCGCCCAGCTTCAGCGATGGCTATGCGCTTGTGCAGCGGTTTTTCCTGAACGGTGTGCCGGAAAATGTCAACCCACGGTTCTATCTTGCCATCACCGTTGACGCCGAGGTCAGCGGCTGGGCCCGTGAGCAGGTGGACAGCGCCGCCGTCAAGGGCCTCATGCCCGACGGCCTGGGGGATGATTTCACCGTGAATATTACCCGCGCCGAGTTCGCCGCCCTGGCCGTCAAACTCTATGAGGCCATGAGCGGCGAGACGGCCCCCGCCCCCGGGGACAGCCCCTTCTCCGACACCAGCGACCCCGTTATCATCCAGGCCAATGCCCTGGGCATTGTGAACGGCAAGGGCGGCGGGAAGTTCGCCCCTGACGATTTAGTGACCCGGCAGGAGGCGGCGCTCATGCTGTCCCGCGTGTATACCAAGCTGGGCGGCACGATTCCCGAGGTAGCGGCGACCACCTTTGCTGACAATGCAAAGGTCTCCACCTGGGCCATGGACGCTGTTGCCTTTATGTCGGATAAGAAGATCGTCAACGGCGTAGGGAACAACCGATTCGACCCCACGGGCAATGCCAGCATTGAGCAGGCCATGGTGATCGCCCTGCGGATGTTTGAGAACCTGAAGTAAAATAAACGACAAAATGTCCCTTCCGATTACGGAAGGGACATTTTTTTGCCCAAAATCATAGATTGGGGAAAACCGAAAAGGAGTTTTCCCCATGAAGCTGTCCCAGCTTTTGTCCGCCATTGGAGCAGACTGCCCCCAGGACGCGGACATCACCGCCCTGGCCTGCGACTCCCGGGAGGTAGTCCCCGGGGCGCTGTTCGTGGCCATGCAGGGCGCGAACGCCGATGGCCGCGCCTACATACCCGACGCGCTGGAGCGGGGCGCCGCCGCCGTGGTGTGCGCCCGTTCCATCTCAGATGGGCCCCTGCCTGAGGGTGTCCCCGGCGTGGCGGTGGACGACCCCCGGGCCGCCCTGGCCCTGCTGGCGGCGGAATTCTACGGCCACCCCGCCAAACAGCTCACCCTCATCGCCGTCACCGGCACCAAGGGCAAGACCACCACCGCCCATATGCTCCGGGACATCCTCACCGCCGCCGGGCGCAAAACCGGGATGATCGGCACCCTGGGCGCGTACATCGGCCGGGAGCCGCTGTTCGACAGCTCTAACACCACCCCCGAGCCCATCACCCTCCACCGCGCCCTGCGGCAGATGGCGGACATGGGCTGCACCCATGTGGTGATGGAGGTCTCCTCCCAGGCCATGAAGCTGAAGCGCGTCCACGGCGTCACCTTCGCCGCCGCCCTGTTCCTCAACCTCTCCCCGGACCACATCGGCGGCGCGGAGCACGCCGATTTCGACGAATACCGCGCCTGCAAAGCCGCCCTGTTCCGCCAGTGCCGCCTCGCCGTGGGCAACGCGGACGACCCCAACTGGCCCGCCATGACGGCGCGGCTCCCAGCCGGGACCCCCGTCACCACCTTCGGATTCGACGTGGCCGCCGATGCGCGCGGCCTATCCACTGCCCCGGATCCAAACCGCCCCCTGTGTACCCTCCTCACCGTGGACGGAGCCGCGCCCTACGCCGTCCCCCTCCCCGGCAGGTTCAACGCCGCCGACGCCCTGGCCGCCATCGCCCTCTGCCGTGCCATGGGCATCCCGGACGAGGCCGTCCGCGCCGGACTGGCCCGTGTGTCCGTCCCGGGCCGCGCCCAGCGCTACCCCGCCCCCGTGCCCTACAGCGTGGTCATCGACTACGCCCACAACGGCGCCAGCTTTGACGCCATCCTCTCCGCCCTGGCTGAGCACCATCCCCGGCGGATCATCCTGGTGTTCGGCGCGGGGGGCGACCGCCCCAAAATGCGCCGCCATGACATGGCCCGCGCCGCCTTAAGGCGTGCGGACTACGCCGTCCTCACCGCCGACAACCCCCGCTCCGAGCCTGTAGAGGGCATCTGCGCCGACATTTCCGCCGCGCTGGGGGACTTCCCCCACGAGACCGTTTTGGATCGCCGCGCCGCCATTTGCCGCGCCCTGGAGCTGGCAGGGCCCGGGGACGTGGTCGCCCTGCTGGGTAAGGGCCATGAGCGGTACATCGAGGAAAACGGCGTCCGCCGCCCCTTCTCCGAATGGGCCGTGTTGGACGGGTACTTCGGCGTGCAACGTTGACTTTTGGGGTCGAACGGTGTAAAATAATATTGAGCTCCGTGGGAGCCCAGCAACGGCTGGCGGTTTGGCTACTCAAACCCGAAAGGGGGTGAGTACGTGCCTATTATTGTGACATTCCACCCGTTCGGTTTGACCGTAACGATCCGGATCACAAAAAAGGACAGCCGCCACTCTGCACAGTGACGGCTGTCTGATCCTTAGATAGCTTGACCTGACGAGTCAAACCGCTTGCTGGGGGAACGAGCGCGGAACTCTTTATGCCCATTACAATGGCGTTCCATCCATTTATATTATAACGAGCCCAGACATATTTGTCAAGCGTCAGCGGCCTTGTCCCTTGCACGCAAACCGGCAACTTCCGGCCTGTTATCCCTCCCCTGTGGGAGGGATAAAATTATGCAACAAACCGAAACCTACAAGCTCAACCTGATCGAAAAGGACGACACCTTTTCCCCCGATCCGCTCAACCAAAACACCCAGAAGATCGAGCAGGAACTGTCCGCCGAAACCGCCCAGCGCGCGGAGGCCGACGCCGCCCTGAACGGCCGCGTCACCGCCCTGGAGGCACACAAGCTCGTGATCGGGCAGTATGTTGGGCGCTACGCATCAGACGAAGGATCCGGAGAGCAGACCATCCATCTCGGCTTTACCCCCACGTTCCTTTTCATACAGCCCCCAAACGGCTTTTGCGCCGTAGCAACCCTGCATGGAAGGGCGTCCGCATTGAAGATTATCGACGGCGGCTTCATCGTAAGCCAGAGTACCGTCAACATCAGGAACGTTCTGTATTATTACTACGCCTTCGTGTGACCCGCGGCGCGCGAAAAGCGGCCCCCCGGAAATTCCGGGGGGCCGCTTCGTTGTGCCGTTTTAGTCCCGTTTCAACTGCCGGATTAGCTGCGGTAGTTGACGTAGATCATGGACACGGTGTGGTACGCGCTGGTGTTCAGCACGCAGGACACGTCGACACCCATGTTGTCGGTGTAGGAGCTGGTGTTGTTCAGCGCGGTCAGGTTGGGAACCAGATCCACAGTACCAGAGAAGTAATTGCGGTCAAGGTTCTTGACGTTGGCGCTGCCCACATTGAACAGATCCTCGTCGCCGCGGGCGTTGGTATCAGTCGCGGTCTCAGCCTTGTTCAGGTCGCCGATGTAAGCAACCTGGCTGCTGTAGGTGGTGGCCAGATAGCCGTTGGCGGTACCGGCAGCAGCGTTAGTGATACGGATGGTGGCAGACGCGATGCTGGTGCTGACAGTATTCGCATTGTCCTCACCGTAGAACTTACCGATCAGGCTCTTGTTGGCGGCATCCCACTTGATGGGCAGCAGGCTGTAGATAGCGCCGCCGTCGTGGGCAGTCCGGCCGGTGTTCACCAGCTGGTAGAACACGTTGTTGCCCAGCTCGTTCACGATGTCAGCGTCATTGACGCCGTCGCCAGCGGTGGCGTTGGGCATACCGGTGATCCAGTAGGTGTTGGCCACGCCGTCCTTGTACATGGTGTACAGGGTGGCGTTGTCGTCAGCGTTGATCAGGTTCACAGCGTTGTTGCCAACGAAGTACAGGTCGCCGTTCACGCTCTTGGTGTAAGTAATCAACTGAGCGGGGATGAACACGGTATCAACAGCGCGGGCGCTGGGATCGTAGTTCTGGCCGTACTCGAAGGGCTTCTCGCTGTAGTAAACCAGGCCGTAGGGATTGTCGTTGGCCTGAGCCGGGGCGGGGTCGGTGGGCTGGCTGCCGACGTGGCCGTCCAGCAGGGTCTTATCCAGGTAAGCGCCCTCATAGTTGGCCCCGGAGGGAGTACTATTCTGGAGGGCGGTGTTCGTCCACAGAGTGACGGAGGTGTTGCCATCGCCCAGCATCTCGGCCAGACCCTTGTACACCTTGACGCTCTGGTTGGCCTTACCGGCGCCGTCCACAACGATGAACTTGGTGTCGTTGGTCAGGAACAGGTTCGGGCTGGTATCATTGCCCACGGCCACGGCGCCGATGGCCAGGCTGTTGGCGTTGATGGTGATGTCGGCGCTGCCGAAGTTCGTGGAGGCGTTAGTCGCCTGCACGAAGCCGGTGCTGTTGGGCGTGTTGGTCACGGTGGTCAGCTCGCCCTTGTCGTTCATGGAGTAGCCGAGGTAGATGCCCTTCACGAAGCCGGAGTCGCTGCCGGTGATCACGCCGCTCTTGTTGTTGCGCTTGGGCAGCTGGATCTCCTCGTACTGGGTGATATTCATGGCGACGCCATTGATCTTGGTGATGTTCTTCACCAGCTTCTCCTCGCCCTGGTCATTGGTGTAGACCATGGGATAGTCGAAGGTGCTGGACGCGAGGGCGGTATCCCAGTCGATGTAGGTGCCGTACACGAAGGTGGACTTGGCGGAAGCCTGCTCCCAGAACAGGTAGTCGCCGGCCTCATCCAGGTAGAAGGTGTAATCGCCGGAGTTCTGGGGAGCCATCACGTACTGATGGGCCTTGAAGCTGCCGTCGACCGCCAGGGCGAACACGGACTGCTTCAGGGAGCTGCCGTCGGAGAAGAAGCACTCCTGGGTGGCGGGATCATACTTCCACAGGCTCTTGGTCTCGGTCTTGTTCACGTTGGCCAGCTTGTAGAAGAAGGTGGAGACCAGGGGCTCAGCGCCCTGACCCATGGTGAGCTTGGTCACGTTGGGGTTGGGCAGGGTGGCGTTACCCATGTTAGCGGCGGTGCCGGCGGTGTTGGCGGTGATGCTGGTAGTGTCGCCGTCGTCAGTGCCGTCATTGTTGCCGGTGGTGCCGGTCACGGTGACAGCGGCCACGTAGTCGTTCAGGTTCATGGACACGCCTTCGCTGTCGGTGATGTTCTTGTTGGCGATGACAGAGTAATCAGCAGCGCCGTTGCTGGGGTTGAGCTGATCCCACTTGTCGAAGTAAGTGGTGCCGGTGCCATTCTGAGACACAACGCCGGTGGTCAGAGGAACCACGGTGTTGTTGTCCTGGGCCACCTGGCTGATGGTCAGGTTCAGGGAGATGATGACGTCGGCGTCACCGTTGCCGGTGTTGTCGATGGCCAGGTACAGGGGGTAATCATCATCGTTGGTGATCCAGCCGTCAGTATCGTTGTTGGCCATGATGGGGCTCTTCTCGGAGGCGAGTTGATTGAGAGCCGTATTGGTGGTGCCGTCGAGCAGGTTGCCAGCGCTCATGCGGGCGAAGGAGTAGTTGAAGAAGGTGCCGGTGCCAGCGCCGAACACCTTGCCCAGCTGGCCGTCACCGTTGCCCAGAGCCCAATCCGCGGTGTCGACCCAAGCCTCGGCCTCGTCGTACAGGGCGTAGGTCTTGCAGTTGGTGTTGAAGGCCACGGAGCCGGTGCCGTTGTTGGTGCCCAGGGCCACGTTCACCTTGGCGCCGTTGCCGCGGGCGTCGTACCACACCTTGACCCTGTGGTTGAACAGGGACAGGTCGGTCTTCCAGTCGAAGGACAGGGTCACGTTCTCAGCGGTGCCGTTGGTGGCGTCGTTGTCGCTGAGGTAGTAGTAGGCCGCGTCGTCGATCACGTTGGTGATCTCAGCGTCGGTCAGGACCCGGTTAGTGGCCCAAGCGGCATTGTTGCCAGTAATGTTGCTGCTGGTAGTGGGGTTGACGGAGAAGCCGATCTTGGTGGCGTAGGCGCCGGTCTCGCCGGAGGCCTGGTTGCCGACCACGATGCCGTAGTGGTAGGTCAGACCGAAGTACTTCTCACCCAGGGAGGGGTTCAGGATGTTGCCACCCTGAGCGCTGGCCACACCGATGTACTTGTTATAGCCCAGAGAGGGGGTATAAGTCACGGTGGGGA
>CAZCFU010000052.1:0-8479 GCA_964498005.1 uncultured Oscillospiraceae bacterium
GCCAGCTTATTGCCTTTGGTATTTTTCTTGAGGAATATCTGAAAGACAAGCCAGGGCGAATTCCTTCAATGAAACAAACAATGCAACGCTTGCTTGATGGCAGGAATCTGGATCGGGCTTTGGCGGGGGTCGCAAGAATTGAGGAATGGCTCAAACAGAATGAAAAAACTTTAGAAGAAGTGCTAGTGGAAGAGAATTGGGATAACAATTTTTCTGGTTCGCCTGAGAGGGAAATTTCCTTGGTGAGCCAGAGCTAAAAATTTTCCCCTATCAAATATCATCATCTGAAGAATGTTCCTTATTCCATTCTTCATATTCCCATCTTTTTGCTGATTCCGTCATATCCTCAACAGACATACCATAAAGTTCGCCTTCTGGATGGTCTTGACGATATTCTTGATTTTGTTGCTCCTGCCAATCAGATTTACTTTTTTCCACCCATGCCTTTAAATCATCTTGTTCTGACATATCATTCATCCCTTACAAATAAAATGTCACCATCATTTATTGCTCTAGTTAATAATTCATCAGCTGTAACATGTTCTGATTTTGGAAGATCGATATTTATTAAACGCGCCGCTTCTTCATAAGCTGGAAACCATCGCTCTAATGGTCTTTCCTCTCCAGTACATTTTTGTACATAAATTTTAGACATAAATTTATTTACCAAATAGTTTTAATGTTGATAAAATTGTTTTTAATGCAACTCCTTCAATAGCCATTTTTGTTACTGGAAAAGCTATTGCTGACGCAGTAAGTAAAGCACCAAGATTTATTAAACCTCCTAAACTTAAAACTTTTAATATTTCTTTTTTTTCAGCTTCATTTGAAGAAAATTTTTGAAGTAATAAAAGTTTACGTTCATATTCACCAGTTGGATTAGATGTGTTTCCTGCCATTTCCCATTTAGCTATTGTTGATCTGTTAACTCCAAGTAAAATTGATAAATCTTCTTGGGTTAAATTTAATTTATTTCTTATAGCTTTTATTTCATTAAAATCCATAATAATGTTCTCAATCAATATTATAAAATTATAAAAGATATAAGATATGCTTGTTCAGGTAGTACCATTTTTTCTTAGAAAAAATGGTACTACCTGAACAACATTATTATTTATTTTTGGTTAATTCAGTAACAAGAACTTTTACCAAAGCTATGGCAAGCGCTCCAGCAACAACACTCCAATTTACATTTTTCATTTTTTACTCCTCATTTTAAGTTAAGAACTTTTTATTTACAAATTGTACTCAAAACAAGTAGCTGAGGATTGTTTTCTTGTCAACATTTTTTTTAAATTTTAATTTGTTTTTGAGCGGACAGGGCAGAGGCAAAAGGCGCGGCAAGGGGAAAGAAAAAACGGGCTTTCCCTTCCTTTCTCCTGGTGGACGTAAAAATGGCTCTAAAATGCCTTCTGCTGCGTTTTTAAGAAAAAAGCGGAGATTGATAGGGTTTTTTGCCTTTCTGTCTTTATTTGCCTTTCTGAAGCGTTTGAGAGTGGTAAAATTTTGATAGCTTGCAGGGAGTGGGATAAAAAAATTTTTTCCCCTCATTGCAGGCGCGAAAGCGCCTTGCCTTTCTGTTTTTTTGGGAAATGTGGAAAAATGAGAAATTTTGCGATTTTTGAAGAAAAATTAAATTTTTTTTGTGGATAAGTGAAAAAATTTTTTTCGATTATCGGTTTTGACAGTATAACTTATTGTATTTGTTGAATAAAAAAGATTTTTGAGTGTCCCGTAAGGGGGAATATGTAAATTTTTAAGGATCTTCTGAAACATGGCAAAAAATTTTTTTATATGCACTGTGTTCCTTAAATATCTCTGATTTCCATTTGATTGAACCAGTGGCGCAGATAAGCGGGACAGATAGGAGCAAGCCAGAAAAAGGCTTGACGGAAGCGGATTTTTTCTAGACTTTTAAACGAGAAAAGCCCGAAGCTAAGTTTTCGCGGACTCACTTCTGGGCTTTCCCTCACTGGTCTTGATAACAAAATATTTTGTCCACTCAATATTGACCACAAAACGGGCGGGCGTCAAGACCAAAAACCCTTAAAGGAGGTCATAATGTCCGCAACGTCCGCAATCCCGTTACCGCTTCAAAAAGCGATTGATTTTATCCCGCTCTTTATCGCTTCAATCCTAAAATGCCGTCCTGGGCTTGTTCGGTCTATGCGCTCTGACCGTCAAGAATGCCTAGCCAAATTCCTGAAAATTATCTTGCTCTCGACCTCTCTCCAGCATGATGGGGTGGTTATCTACCTAAATGAGCGTTGGGCGAAACCTAAAACATTGCAGGAAATAGCGGAGGAAGCGGGGATCAGTTATGCCCAGGCTAAACGTTGTCTGGCTTTCCTGAAACAACTTGGCTACATCTCAAGCAAACAGATTAAGCGTAAAAATAAAGTTACGGGTCAACTGGAAGTAAGTCCAGGCTTACGCTTCCTGACTCGCAAATTTTGGCAAGCCTGCAAGCTGTGGGATTTGTTCAAGCAAAGTATGGCTTGGGCTAAAAAGCATATCCGGCGTTATCTTTTCATGCCTTTCAAGACTATTTCAAAGACTGGTGAGCCAATTAAGCCGATTGGCGGCATGATGGGCAATATTTTAAAAACCATGCAAAACGCGGCAGAACAAGAAAATCTGGCTAATATAGCTTGGCGCGAAAAAATGCATAGCAAGTTTAAACCCAAAAAATAGATTGCAATTTTCTTTTTTCTTAACTGTCGGTGTCAAAACTAGACAACTTTTACAGGTTGTTAAAGGGCAGTTTTACCCTAAAAATAGCCTATTTTTTAAGTGCCCTACCGGATATTTCAATAAGTTAGAGAAGTTAATATCCTACCTCCCGTTGATGACGTATAGCTAAAATATACACCATATCTTTTTCTATCCTGTAAAGCAGAACATACCCACTTACCCCAAACGGCACCAATAATTCTCGCTGCTCTGGTTCAAGATCATCTGCTGGACGTCCTGCATTTGGAAAATTTTCAAGCAAAATTGCCTTTTCTCTGATTGCCTTAATCGCTGCCCTGGCAGCCTCTTCATCTTTTTCGGCTAAAAATAAATATATTCGCTCGAGTCCTCTTGTGGCTGGCTCCAGCCATTCAACTAGATATGACATTTTGGCATCGGTACGTTTTCACCAGCTATAATTTTATCCATCCAGTCCACAACTTCTGCATTGGTTAAATGTAATCCTGTTTTTTGGTACTCTTCCCAGGCTTCTATCCCTTCCTTTCTCCATGCTTCCCGCTTTTCTTCGCGGATAAGGTAAGCTTCAAGTGCCTGAACCATAACTGAATGCACAGACTGTTTGCGTAAATCAGCCAAATTTTTAATCCTGCTATCAAGTTCAGGAGAGATTTTTACACTTTTATTTATAAGGGCTTGCATTTGTCATTCTCCTTATAGGTAGTAAAATAAACTACTTTTTACTACTGGTAAACTATTTTTTCCGAATAACCTCAATTCCTGCTCTCCCATCCATCCAATTGCCTGTTTGCCCAAATTGATCGCCTTTCCCTAACCTAATAAAGCGTTTTCCCTTATCCTCTCTTAGCTCAATTCCCCAGGTCTGCACTTCCGCAAGCCTTTTTTCTTCGCTCTCTACTTCCGTCCGCAATTTTTTAACTTTCTCTTCCAAATTCATAACTTCCCATTGCAAACTGTTTTTTTCTTCCCGTAATAGTTCGGTGCTCCACCTAAACGCAAACCATAGGGCGAAAAAAATCGCTATCCCAAAAAATAGCCATACCACAGCGCCCCAGAGAGCCGTTGAGCGTATTTTTTTCTTTGCCTGGTCAATCGCTTCAGGAACTCCAAAAATCGCCTCAGAAGCCTTATTTTGAAGCTCTAAAGCGTGTTCCTGTAAAATCTCTGCTTGCGCCATCAGTTCGTAAATTTTGTCGTCCATTTTCCTACATCCTTGGCCGCCTTGGTGCTTCTCTCTCGGCCTCTTGTTCTGCCTGTCTTTGTCCTCCGCCTTTTCTCCCCATTGCTAACAGGTCAACAATGTTCCGATATTCCTGGGCAAGCCTTAAGATCCTCTTTTCAAGTTCCCTAATCCTGAGAGTGAATAAACTTGCTTTTCCAGCTCCCCGATTTTCTCCCATAGCTGTTGAATCTGATCGGCCACGTCCTGAGCTGCTTGCGACGCTTCCGGCCTCTCCCTGTTTAAAAGCTCGTTCAGGGCGTCCGCCAAATTCTCCAGTACCTGTTCCGTATTCTTCTGATCTGTTCTCAGCTGTTCCATTTGCTGGCTTAAAACTTTTATTTCCTGCTTGATCGACCTGATTTCTCGCTCTTGTTTCTGCCTGTGTTCCCATTCTCGTTTGTGCTTGCTCTGTAAATCCTTTGCCTGCTCTTGCAGCTCTATCACTTCCGGCGGCAAGCCTGCCTGTTCTGCTTTGGTTTTGATCTCTTGCGCCCTCTTCCTGGCTAATTCTTTCATCAGCTCCGGAGTTAAAGGCCTCCCCGTAACTTTCCTGTATTCCTGCTCTGGTTCTTTCTTCTCCTCTGGCTGCTCTTCCTCTTTCTCCAAAAATTTCCAGCTCATATTTTTTTATCCTCTCTTCTTCCTCGTTGGCTCGCCTGATTTTTTCTTCCGCATATCTTTCCCTGGCTCCGCTTATCCCTGCTTCCTGCTTTTTCAGCTGATCCAGCTCTTCAAAAATTCCCCTGGCTGGATCACTCACTGCCTAGCGGTTTAATTCTCCTCGTTCCGTCCTGATCCCCTTGCGCTCCATCGCCGTTGCAGCCGGGCCTAAATGTACGGTTGGGGGTCGCTCAATCCCCTGGGATTCAAGATTCTTGTGGCTGATTTTTTCCCGTTTCCCTGCTCTGGCCAGCGCCTCATTAACCAGCCTTTCCCACTCTTCCCGGATCGCTAAAAGCTCCTGTTTGCGTCCTGGGAGTCCTTTTTTCTTGCGGTCACGGTCTGACAGGTCAAAATCTGATTTTGTCGTTAACTGCCCATTTTCCATTTTGCGAGTTGTCGCCATGATGTGCGCGTGATAGTTTCGCTGATCGCCTTTTTCTGTTGGCGAGTGGATGGCGACATCTACGGCGACTCCATGCCTGGCTACAATCAAGCTGCCAAATTCCAGGGCAAGCTCCTTTCTCTGCTCCGGATCAAGTTCTGATGGAAGGGCGATCTCATATTCCCGGGCTGTGGTGCTGTCTTTCCTTTTTTCCGCTGCCTCGGCCAAATTCCATAAATCTGCCCGATCAATTTTACTTCCGTCTGGGGTGATGATCTGGCTGATCTCCACTCCATGCCGTTTGCTGTAGTCGTGCCTCTCCCCGGTGCGTTGATCGCTGATTAGTTGCCCGCTCCGGTAGGCTGCTGAGGCTGTCGCGCTCCTCCCCTTGCTCCTTTGGATGGGCTTGATTGACAGGTGGTATATCGCCATCTTTTGGCCTCGCAGAGCGCACAGACTTACGAAGTAAGTCCTAAGTGCGCTTTTAATCAATCATTAAAAGTACTTTTGTATCTTTATTTAATTATTAAAATACAATTTATTTTTTATACCATTTACAATCATGTTCATCAGTTGTAGAAACTTTATTAATTAAAGTATTATGGCTTTTAAGATTACGTACTTTTTGTGAAAATTTATCATCATTACGACCATCTAAAATAGTTAAATCATCACCAGAAGGATTCATTTTTTCGCGAACTTTAGGAATCAATTCGGAAGTACGTATTCCAGGATTTTTTTCTATTATTTCCAAAGCGATAGGGGCAATTTCACTTTCAGAATAATTACTCATTTGGTTTTCTCCTTTTATTATATTTTTTGCTATTATTATAAAATAATGTGTTATTATCCTAGCGTCAAATTGACTTTTCATGGAGTCTGTCATGGCTGAAAAATTGCAGACAACACGGGAAAAACGCCTGGTTAAAATTGCTCAGCTTGAAGCACAACTTCAAAAAGAAAAAGCTCGTCTAAATGAGGAAAAGCGGAAAGAGCGTAACGGCCAGCTTATTGCCTTTGGTATTTTTCTTGAGGAATATCTGAAAGACAAGCCAGGGCGAATTCCTTCAATGAAACAAACAATGCAACGCTTGCTTGATGGCAGGAATCTGGATCGGGCTTTGGCGGGGGTCGCAAGAATTGAGGAATGGCTCAAACAGAATGAAAAAACTTTAGAAGAAGTGCTAGTGGAAGAGAATTGGGATAACAATTTTTCTGGTTCGCCTGAGAGGGAAATTTCCTTGGTGAGCCAGAGCTAAAAATTTTCCCCTATCAAATATCATCATCTGAAGAATGTTCCTTATTCCATTCTTCATATTCCCATCTTTTTGCTGATTCCGTCATATCCTCAACAGACATACCATAAAGTTCGCCTTCTGGATGGTCTTGACGATATTCTTGATTTTGTTGCTCCTGCCAATCAGATTTACTTTTTTCCACCCATGCCTTTAAATCATCTTGTTCTGACATATCATTCATCCCTTACAAATAAAATGTCACCATCATTTATTGCTCTAGTTAATAATTCATCAGCTGTAACATGTTCTGATTTTGGAAGATCGATATTTATTAAACGCGCCGCTTCTTCATAAGCTGGAAACCATCGCTCTAATGGTCTTTCCTCTCCAGTACATTTTTGTACATAAATTTTAGACATAAATTTATTTACCAAATAGTTTTAATGTTGATAAAATTGTTTTTAATGCAACTCCTTCAATAGCCATTTTTGTTACTGGAAAAGCTATTGCTGACGCAGTAAGTAAAGCACCAAGATTTATTAAACCTCCTAAACTTAAAACTTTTAATATTTCTTTTTTTTCAGCTTCATTTGAAGAAAATTTTTGAAGTAATAAAAGTTTACGTTCATATTCACCAGTTGGATTAGATGTGTTTCCTGCCATTTCCCATTTAGCTATTGTTGATCTGTTAACTCCAAGTAAAATTGATAAATCTTCTTGGGTTAAATTTAATTTATTTCTTATAGCTTTTATTTCATTAAAATCCATAATAATGTTCTCAATCAATATTATAAAATTATAAAAGATATAAGATATGCTTGTTCAGGTAGTACCATTTTTTCTTAGAAAAAATGGTACTACCTGAACAACATTATTATTTATTTTTGGTTAATTCAGTAACAAGAACTTTTACCAAAGCTATGGCAAGCGCTCCAGCAACAACACTCCAATTTACATTTTTCATTTTTTACTCCTCATTTTAAGTTAAGAACTTTTTATTTACAAATTGTACTCAAAACAAGTAGCTGAGGATTGTTTTCTTGTCAACATTTTTTTTAAATTTTAATTTGTTTTTGAGCGGACAGGGCAGAGGCAAAAGGCGCGGCAAGGGGAAAGAAAAAACGGGCTTTCCCTTCCTTTCTCCTGGTGGACGTAAAAATGGCTCTAAAATGCCTTCTGCTGCGTTTTTAAGAAAAAAGCGGAGATTGATAGGGTTTTTTGCCTTTCTGTCTTTATTTGCCTTTCTGAAGCGTTTGAGAGTGGTAAAATTTTGATAGCTTGCAGGGAGTGGGATAAAAAAATTTTTTCCCCTCATTGCAGGCGCGAAAGCGCCTTGCCTTTCTGTTTTTTTGGGAAATGTGGAAAAATGAGAAATTTTGCGATTTTTGAAGAAAAATTAAATTTTTTTTGTGGATAAGTGAAAAAATTTTTTTCGATTATCGGTTTTGACAGTATAACTTATTGTATTTGTTGAATAAAAAAGATTTTTGAGTGTCCCGTAAGGGGGAATATGTAAATTTTTAAGGATCTTCTGAAACATGGCAAAAAATTTTTTTATATGCACTGTGTTCCTTAAATATCTCTGATTTCCATTTGATTGAACCAGTGGCGCAGATAAGCGGGACAGATAGGAGCAAGCCAGAAAAAGGCTTGACGGAAGCGGATTTTTTCTAGACTTTTAAACGAGAAAAGCCCGAAGCTAAGTTTTCGCGGACTCACTTCTGGGCTTTCCCTCACTGGTCTTGATAACAAAATATTTTGTCCACTCAATATTGACCACAAAACGGGCGGGCGTCAAGACCAAAAACCCTTAAAGGAGGTCATAATGTCCGCAACGTCCGCAATCCCGTTACCGCTTCAAAAAGCGATTGATTTTATCCCGCTCTTTATCGCTTCAATCCTAAAATGCCGTCCTGGGCTTGTTCGGTCTATGCGCTCTGACCGTCAAGAATGCCTAGCCAAATTCCTGAAAATTATCTTGCTCTCGACCTCTCTCCAGCATGATGGGGTGGTTATCTACCTAAATGAGCGTTGGGCGAAACCTAAAACATTGCAGGAAATAGCGGAGGAAGCGGGGATCAGTTATGCCCAGGCTAAACGTTGTCTGGCTTTCCTGAAACAACTTGGCTACATCTCAAGCAAACAGATTAAGCGTAAAAATAAAGTTACGGGTCAACTGGAAGTAAGTCCAGGCTTACGCTTCCTGACTCGCAAATTTTGGCAAGCCTGCAAGCTGTGGGATTTGTTCAAGCAAAGTATGGC
>CAZCFU010000053.1:0-8326 GCA_964498005.1 uncultured Oscillospiraceae bacterium
GATGGATAATTGCAGATTATCTATCGAAATAGTAGCAGGCCGTCGGATATCCGACGGCCTGCTAGATTTTTCAGAAGGAGAATGACATTTTCCCTCGGGGATGTTTTTCTGATAGCAGAAGCGTTTGCTGTGCTGTTGTGACATGGGTGCAAATTTGTGTTGTAGAAATAGAGCTATGTCCCAACAGAGATTGAACATATCGGATATCCATTCCAGCTTCCAACAGTGAGGTGGCAAAAGTATGACGAAACATATGAGGGGTTATATGGAGCTCAATGCCAACTTTGTTCAGATATTTTTGAATGATTCTTCGAACTGACTGCGGGGGGAGCGGCTTTCCTCGCTGGTTGAATAGGATGGCACCCTGTGCCTGAATTTCTGCATGGAATTCACGGTAGTAAGTCTGTGCAAGCCTAAGCAATTCCGGTGTTGCAATTTGAAGAATTCGCTCTTTGCTACCTTTTCCATTAACCAACAGGCGAAGCCCACTATTTTCCAGCAAAAATGTATCTTTAGATAATGCACACAGTTCCGATACCCGCAAGCCTGTGCTAAACAGGAGCTCTAGCACCACAATACCCCGAAGGACATCTCGGTGGCTCGGTGTATAGGTGTCATACGCGCTTTGCAAGAGGTCGTGGACAATTTGGTTGGGGATGATTCGTGGAAGCTGCTTGGGAGCCTGGATGCGGATATGCAGTTTGTCAAACGGGTTTTCATCCAGTGCGCCGCTCAGTTTAAGTTCATGGTAGAAGGCCCGAACGCTTGCTAATTTCCGCTTTACTGACCGAGGAGCAAAATTCTGATTCAGATGTTTGATATAACCACTTAGCAAATCATGGTCAGGCCATGTTCCGTTCACAAACTCAGAAAACTGCCGTAAGTCGATCCGATATGCCTTAAGGGTATCTGGCGATAGCTTTCGCTCATATTTACCAGCCTCAAGATAAGCAGCAATGGATTCGGACAATGATTTCATGGACAACACTCCGCTTCTATCTAGGATGCTTTTATTATGGAGATTCTATTGTAAACTGTCCATTGTCCAAAGCGAAGATGCAAAAATTGGTCTTGTTGCATTGTGTTTAATGAAGGCCTTGTTGCATTTATTCTCAGAATCATTTATACTTGATGCGTCGGAATTTGTTATTGTAGGGGGAGCGAAAGGATACATGGAACGAGATAACATATTCAGAGCGATTCAATCTGCTGTTAAAGATACGCCACTTTTCATTGTCGGAAGCGGTAGTTCTGCTCCTCATGGCCTACCGGGAATGGGGGCACTGGGAAATTATTTACTTACTCAATTAGACTCAAAGTATACAGGTATAACTTGCTGGGACACCTTTCGGGATAACCTCAAAAGTGGGGCAGATTTGGAAACAGCGCTTTTGGGGATCACCCTTACGCCAGAAATGCTAACCGATGTAAAATGTGAAACTTGGAATTTGATATCGTCAAAGGATCTGGCTCTATTTGACCACATCCTTTTTAACAATAAGCTACTTTCGCTGGCACGGTTGATTAAAAAATACTATCAGACCCATCTGCAAAAAATCGACATCATTACCACAAACTATGATCGAGTCATTGAGTATGCCTGTGACTCAGTTGGTATCCCTGTTTCAACAGGCTTCGAGGGATGTTACCAAAAAAGGTTTACGGGCACATTCCCGTCGAAAAATACTGTCAACCTTTTAAAAGTCCATGGATCTCTGGACGTATTTCGAGATGCTCATGACGTAGCGGTTTCCATACCCATGTTGAGGGAGCTTCGCCCAGGGCTGATCCCTGAAATCATCACACCAGGCCGCTCTAAATTTGAGGCGATTCTGCAAGGTACGCCGCGCCAGATCTTGTCGGCTGCAGATGAGCGGATTAGACGGGCCAGCGGTTTTCTCTGTATCGGATACGGATTCAACGATACACAGGTTCAGGAAAATATTGTATCCCGCATTCGGACTGGAGTGCCAATTGTCGTGATAACAAAGGAAGTATTTGACCCTGCGGCACACCTGTTGGCCAATAACGCAAAGCGTTATATCACCATTCAGGAAGGACCAGAACCCGACACAACAGAGGTTTGCATCGATCGAACAATCGAAATTCTGGACGGAACATTTTGGAACATTGATGGCTTTATGGATATTATTGATTAGAGGAGTTGCACTATGGGTATTTTCAATTTTGACGAGATGCAAGCATTTGGACGTGTTTTGGGAGTCGATACAGCCACCATCATCGTCCAGGTAGAAGATCCATCTCAGTTATCCAGGCTGCAAGTGAATCATTTGATTGCGATCCGTTCCTCTAAAATGGGACAGGCTCTGATCGGCATGGTCAGCAAAATCTTGCGGAAATTCAGCGATGAGCTCGTTGAACCAGCTGAAGAAGAAAACGTTTCTGCGGATATTGTTAAAGCAACATTGATTGGAACGCTCCTGGATCGGGAGGGCGAACGTAGGAACGTTTTTAAACGCACTCTGGAATCTGTTCCTGAAATCGACTCTCAGTGCTTCTTGATGACCAATGATACGCTCACAGCTTTTATGGGCGTGATTTCTGGTGCGGATTCGGGGATGGAGCATCCGCTGTGTATTGGAAAATACACGATCAATAATGGTGCGCTGGCTTGGCTGGATGGAAACAAATTGTTCCAGCGCCATGCAGTTATCGTTGGAAGCACTGGTTCAGGCAAATCCTTTACAGTGGCCACATTGCTGGAAAAAATTGCGGAATTGAAATCCTGCAATGCAATCTTGTTCGATATTCACGGCGAATATGCACCTATAACGGGCACTGGCATTCAGCACTATAGAATTGCGGGGCCTGCCGATGTTCCCTCGGCTCAGGCCATATTCCTTCCCTACTGGCTTTTGAACTACGAGGAAATGCTCGCTCTGATGTTGGATCGCTCCGACGCTAATGCGCCCAATCAAGCTATGGTGTTTAGTCGAGCCGTAATGATCGGAAAGGCATCCATGCTCGAAGAAAACGGACGCAGCGATCTAGCGAGTGAGATTACAGTGGATAGTCCTGTTCCCTATCAAATGTCGCAGGTTTTAGAGTACCTTGGAGAACAAAACACAGGCACAAAGCGCAGTTCCAGTGGGCGAGAGGTACAAGGCGATTTTTATGGCAAGCTGTCTCGTTTTATTCAGCGGTTGGAGGCAAAGGTTTCTGATAAGCGCTTGAACTTTATGTTTTCCCATGCGGAAGATCTCCTGGATTTGTCCTATATGGAAACACTCTGCCGACGCCTTATGGCACCAGCTAGTCAAGGTGGAGGCATCAAAATACTGGATTTTTCCGAAGTGCCTTCTGATATTTTGCCGTTGATTGTATCTCTGCTGGCACGCATCGTGTTTTCTGTTCAACAATGGATGGATCGGACTAAACTAAATCCGCTGGCAATTTTTTGCGACGAAGCGCATCTGTATATTCCGGCAAATGCTCAGCAGGGCATTGAACTGTCCAGCTTGCAAAGCTTTGAGCGCATCGCAAAGGAAGGCAGAAAATATGGGATCGGCTTGGTAATTGTGAGCCAGCGCCCGTCTGAGGTCAACCGAACTGTGCTTAGCCAGAGCAGCAACTTTATTGCAATGCGTTTGACCAACGCCGAAGACCAGGCTGTCATCAAGAGATTACTGCCAGACAGTATCGGGAATTTTGCTGATTTACTGCCTGTTTTGGATATTGGAGAAGCGATTGCTGTGGGTGATGCCTCATTGCTTCCAAGTCGGATTATAATTGATGTTCGAGGCAGAAACCAAACAGTGCAACCGTAAAATTCTGGGATGAGTGGAGCCGTGAAACAGTTCCCGATGATATTGGAGCTGCGGTTCAGGCAATGAGAAAACAGGGAAGATAGGGGGCAAAGGTGGATTCGTGAGTGAGCAGGGCATAGGCAGAGATTTTTCCCAGTTGATTCCGTCTGCTGTATATTCTATGTTATAATACCTCCTGCTGTCCAAAATTAAGCAGTAGGAGGTATTTATTATGAAGCATTGCACAGAAAAAGCCAAGCAGGAAATTTTAATAAGATATATGTGCGGAGACACCCCAAAAGAGCTATCGGAGAAATTTGGCATCCATGTTGCTACGGTTTACCGATGGATCAATACATGGGAAAACGAGACAGGAAAACATTTTTTGACTGAATTACCGCTCCAAGAGATGGGAATAGTTCTTGAATATGTTAAGGGCTTAAAGCAGCAATTGGAGGAAACCGAACGAGCCTTAGCCATCATTCACGAAAGTGGAATTCTACAAACAATTCCGCTTCAAGAACGGCTCAATATGGCAATGAGCTTTACCGAGACACACTCTGCAAAATTACTTTGCCATACATTTGAAATATCACAGTCTACATTCTACCATCACAGAAGAAACAAGGGAGGTGGAACGGAACGTCAACAACGTGACTGTGATATATGCAATGCAATCCGAAATGCTTTTGCGGAAAGCGGGGGGCGATTGGGCTCCAGACGAATTCAGGTGCTGCTACATCGGAAGGGGATAGAAGTGGGCAAACGAAAGGTTAGTAAACTTATGAAGCAGATGGGATTATCTACGAATCAAGGTACTACTATTTACTATTCTCCAACCTGCATGTCCCATATGGAGGAAGTAGATGATGTCAAAATTTTATGATGAGGCTTACAAGTGGTCTTTATATGAGAAGTACCACAATGGATTTACCATGACAGAGCTGTGTGAAATATCTGGCATCTCGGATAAGTCGCTACACGAGTGGTTTAAACGATTCGATTATGAATACGCAGAAGCAAGTGTGACAAGCCTAAGTACTGTACGTCAAAGCAACGCTCGGCTAAAAAAGGCCATTAGGCAGAGACAACTTGAGTTGGCGCTATTGCAGGAAACTGGAATAAAAGCAATTCCGGAAATTGTCCGCATACTATACGCACAGCGTGTGCTATCCCGGTATGGGCCAAATCAGGTTTGCCGTACGTTGAAGATACGAAAGTCCAATTTGTATTACCATGTGTTCCGCAAACCGGAACTTACTGCTTATGAAAAGCATGACCAAGAGCTCCGCCCAGCAATTCAGAAAATATGTGCTTTGAGCCCTACACGAATCGGGGCCGAACGTATTCGCCAGCAGCTGATGGAACAAGGTTTTACCGTTGGGAAGAAGAAGGTGCTACAGCTACTCCGGGGAATTGACTTGCGATATTTACCACCTGACAAGCAAGTGACTGCTCATACATCCTGGCAAATCAACTGTGTCAATTTATTGGCCCGGAATTTTTCGCCGCCGCATCCTAATATGGTGTGGTTCAGCGATATCACAGAAATCAAAACGGATTCAGGCCCGTGCTACCTGTGTGTAGTATTAGATCTGTTCGCCAGAAAGATAGTGGCTGCGCGGGTTGCCATCCCAAAAGATGCCAAGTTGGTTTGCCGTACATTCAAAAACGCATTTACGGCGCGAGGTTCCCCGAAAGATCTGTTGTTTCATAGTGACCAGGGTACACAGTACACCGGCCATAAATTCCGAAGCCTATTGCATGACTGCGGCATAACACAATCTTTTTCGGCTCCAGGTGTTCCATATGATAACGCTCCGATGGAATCCTTTTTTGGCAGTCTGAAAACAGAAGAAATTCACCGCTATCACTACCATGGTATGTCCGATTTAGCTGTTTCCTTGCGAGAATACTTGGAGTTCTACAATCATCGAAGGCTACACAGCAGCATCGGCAATCAAACTCCGGTTCAAGCGGAAGAAATCTATTTCAAAAAGCAAAACGCAGTCAGCATTTCTACCGACTGCGTTCCTTTTGCGTGCAAAAAATGATGTGTGCCCAACCTTGAAATGCGAATAAACATTCCAAAAAGCTGGACACACATCAGTTCCACAGACCCCTCTTCAACAAAATGCGCAAAATGTAGGGCGGGGTAGGCCCCCGCCGCGCCCTCGGACCTTTAGAATCCAAGGGCAGTACCCGGCTCACGCCAGGTACTGCCCATTTTTGCGGATCTTTAGGTTAAAACGCCCTGTTCAAGGACAAAATGCTGGTCATAGAGGGGCAAAAGCGCCCCGTTTGGCTTGTGGCAAACGTGGACGACTGCGGCGTTTTCCTCCAGCAGCAACCGCTCCACCCGCTCTGAGTTCTCCTGGTCCAAAGCGGAAGTCACCTCATCCAGCAGGTACACCGCCGGACGGCCCACCATAGCCCGGGCCAGTGCTACCCGCTGCCGCTCCCCGCCGGAGAGCTGCTCCACCATCTCCGGTGTCAGCTCCTGCCCTCCGCAGCGCTCCAGCAGGTAGGCCAGGTTCAGCTTTTCGATGACCGCCCAGTAGACCTCCCCGGACACCTCACGCCCCAGCAGGATGTTCTCCCGCAGGGAGGCCCGGAACAGGTAAGGCTCTTGAAACACGGGGCACACCGCCCCGTAATAGTCCCCGGGCGAGACCGACTGGACCTCCGTCCCGTTCAGCCGGACGGCCCCGGTGTAGCCCAGATCCCCCACTTGGGCCAGCAGGCGCAGAAGGGTGGACTTTCCGCTGCCGCTCTCCCCGGTGATGAGGTATTTTTTCCCGGCCTGAAACTCCGCCGACACGTGCCGGAGGATGGACAGCTCCCCAGCCTGGTAGGAGATATCCTCCGCTGTCAGGGCAAAAAAGGGCTCCGGGCAGGGCAGAGATTCCGTCTGTTCCGGCACTGCGATCAGCTTCTCCAGTCGTTTCAGCAGGGGTTGGATCTCGTTAAGGCCGTGGAGCTGGTAGGCCAGCACCTCGATAGGGGCGGCAATGATCGTGGCCAATTGCAATACCGCCACCAGATCGCCGATCTGAATGGCGCCGCCGTGGATCAGCAGAACACCTGCGCTCAGGATCAACACATCTTTGGCGATTTGAAGAACGGCTGCTGCGCCGTAGGTGGTCAGATGCCAGCGAAGCACCCCCGCCTCCGCCTGGGAGGCGGATCGGTTTTCCCCATCCAGCCGCCGCGCGGCGCGATCCCGGTAACGGTAGGCTTTCAGGATATGCAGTCCGCCCAGAAGGGACTGCAGAGACGCGTTATACTCCGCCAGCTGCTGAGAGTAGGACTGTCGGGCGGCCCCGCTCCTTTTTCGCAAAAGGTTTGGGACTATGACGATCAACACGCTGATACCAATGATGATGGCGGCCAGCAGACTGTGGATATACAGCAGGGACACGGCGGAAAACGCGATGAGGCTGACGCATTTTACAATATCGATCACACCGGCAAAATACTGCTCCACCAAGCTGGGAATGTCGTTGTTGACGAAGGAGACAAAAGCGGCAGACTCCTCCCGGCTATGCCGCTCTGCCCGAGAAAAACCGTCAAATGCCTGCTTGCGCAGCAGCTGTTTTTGCTGCCGTTTCAGCCGCTGGGTCATGTATTGATCCAAGACCGACAGCGCGAACTGAAACAAACTGATGGACAAGAAGGGCACGAACAGGCGCAGGCTCAGCGACGGTGCCGTGATGACCTGATCGACCAGGCCGCCGGACACGCTGGGCATCAAGATACTGTTGAGACAAAAAAGCACACTTGTCAACACCGCAGCAAAAAACAACGGACGGTTATTGCCCAGGTGGCTCCATAATTTGAATATTTTTTTCAAAAGGATCCCTCCAGGTATCGGATTTTTTCCAGAAAAATTGCGACTGGACTGCCGATACGCTATCCGACCTGGGGCATCTGCACCATACCATTCTCATATCAATTCCTCCTGCTCTGTGTACTTATGGGGATAATTTTATTATATCCCAGTCTCCCGGCAAAAGCAAGCCGCGCTGCATCCCGGAACTGTCCGATCTCATCCCCTGTTCCCACAGGACAAAGCCTTAAAATAAGTCTGCTCCAACGGCCCCATAAGGGGAGGGTATGCTTTGAAAAAGTTCTGGGAAATTGAAAGTGGGCAAGTAATTCCCCCCACAGGTTTTTCCTGCTAATGCCTATGTCGGCTGCGGACCGAAAACGCAAAGCCCCGTGCTGGCCGCTGCGAGGCGATTTGTGCCCATCTTGCAGGTTGGGTGGCATCCATGCACCTCCAGAGGACTGAAACGCGGTGCTGGAGCCTTTGTGGGCCGTTGTCGCAGGAATCAATTTCACCCCATTGCATTCGGCCAAATGCCCAGGTCAAGGGCACCGCAGAGGCGCCCCGTTGGAGCGGAAGCCCACCTCACCGGGGGCCCCGCAAAGCCGCCCTCTGGCTTTGTGGGGAGAGGAGGTGCAGCGGAGTGAGTGAGCCCTGCCGCCTGCGGCGGGGCGAGGGATACGGAGCTTGCGCCGACGAGGTGGGGCAAGCATCGCGTCCGGCTATACGC
>CAZCFU010000054.1:0-8163 GCA_964498005.1 uncultured Oscillospiraceae bacterium
CCGCCTCCGCCCTCATGGCGGCGGGCATCGTCCTGCTGGACTACGTTGTGCCCTACACCCTTATCGGTCTGGCCGGAATGTTCAAAGGCAAAACGAAGGATCCCCGTCTGGCCCTGGTGCTGGGCATCGTGGTAACCTTCCTGCTCCGGCTGGCCTGCCACTTCATCACCGGCTGGTGGATCTGGGACGCGCTTTGGCCCAACGAATACGGCTGGACGGGCCCCGTGTATTCCATTCTCTACAACGGCAGCTATATGCTGGCGGAGATCGTACTGACCAGTGTGGTGGCCTGGATTTTGTACTCCACACCTCTCAAGCGGTATTTTGACGGGGAAGATTTAAAGTAAGGACTGATCTGTGTGGGCAAATTTGACGGTGTGCTGTTCTACAGCGACTACGACGACACCTTATATAACAGCGCGCACACCGTCTCCCCGGAGAACCACGCCGCCATCCGCTATTTCCAGGAAAACGGCGGGCGCTTCTCCGTGGCCACCGGCCGGGCCCACCGCACCTTCACCCCCCAGATCGCCCTGGAGGGCCTGACCCTCAACGCTCCGGTGGTGCTGTCCAACGGCGCGGCCCTCTACGACTACGACCAAGACCGCTACCTGACGCGCGCCTTCCTGGACGCTGACGCCCCCGCCCGGTTCGTGGAGCTGTTCCAGGACTTCCCCGACCTGGCCCTGGAGGCATACCATGACGACAGCATCTATGTCTACAACCCCAACCTGGTGACCACGGAGCACCTGAAGCGGGTGGGCGGGCGGCAGACGCCCTGCGACGTCCCAGCGATGCCCACCCCCTGGACGAAAGTGATCCTGGAGCAGGACGAACCCTATCTGAAGGAGGTACAGGCCCGCCTCCTTCAGCGCTGGGGGGATCATTACGAGGCCATCTTCTCCAACCCCTATCTGCTGGAGGTCACCGCCAAGGGCAGCCACAAGGGGGCGGCGGTGGCGAAGGCGGCGGAGCTGCTGGGCGTTTCCCGGGAAAACCTCTACTGCATCGGGGACAACCAGAACGACATCCCCATGCTGGCGCTGAGCGCCATCCCCTTTGCCCCGTCCAACTGCTCCCAGCCGGTGAAGGACTGGGGCGCGCGGCTCCTGAGCAGCTGCGACGACCACGCCGTGGCCCAGGCCATCGAGATTCTGGACTCCATCTACTGACAAGACCGCCCCCGGCTCAAGCCGGGGGCGGTCTTATATCGCTCATTGCATGGGGAAATAGTCCCCTCCCACATAGATGCCTTCCACTTGCTCCGCCTCCACCGGCTCAAGGAAGTTCCACACCCTCACCCGGTAGCTGTCCCCATCCCCAAGGGGCGGGAGGAAAACCCCGCACGCGTTGCCCTGCGGAGCTTCCACGATGGAGCCGTCCTTCAGCTTGACGCTGACGCTGCCGCTGTCTCTCTCAACGGCGGGCCGCCAGATATGATAATCCTCGAAGATGAAGGTCAGCCCCAGGGGGGACAAACGCACCTCCGCCGCGTCCAGGCCGGAGGCCAGCGGCGAGTCCGCGTCCAGCACAATGCTCTCCACCGGCTTCACGTCCACCGGGATGGTGATGTCCTCCTCATTGCGCCATACCACTTCATAGTCCCCCATCAGGTAACTGTTCATCTCACGCAGCTCTACGGCGGCGCCGGTAAAGTCCTCCGGCATCAATTTCCAGCAGGAGATCACCAGCAGGGCGGTTCCGGTTCCCTCGTCATAACCCAGGCACTCCGCGCTGGAAGACCAGCTCTCAGCCGCGCCGGGGTCGAACCACTCTGTGATCGCGGGGACACACATCCCGCCGGATATGCGGGTCGGTATGGTCAGGTCGTCGATCCTGCTGAAAATGCCGCCCTCCAGATCCTTCGCCTCCACATAGGCTCGGATGGTAAAGCTGTCCGCCAGCACGGACTTCACCCGGAACTCGATGCCGTTGATTATATAGGGCTCGCCCTCCTGCTCCTGGGCGTAGGGCGCGAAGCCGCCCAGCGCCGCGGCCAGCACCTCCCGCAGCCCGGGGGAGGCCGCAACCGCCGTCCCCGCCAGCGCAAGGCACAGCGCCGCCGCCACCGCGCCGCGCAAAATCCCAGCGCGTTTCTTCATGGGTATGACCTCCTTCCCCTGTCCGTCGAGGCACCGGCGGGCCAGCGACCCGCGCAGCGCGTCCACCCTGTCCTGACCCGGCCCCAGCTGTTCCACCGCCTGGTCAAACATCCCGCGATATTCATATTCATCCATGATCCGATCCCTCCAATCGTTTTTTCAACTGTTTCTTGGCCCGGTACAGCCGGGCGGAGATGACCGACGCCGGCACGCGGTACTGCCCCGCCAGCTCGGCCACGGTGAACCCCTCGTAGTACCGCAGGTGGATCAGCGCCCGCTGATCCGGGGGCAGCGACCCCAGCGCCGCCCACAGCGCCCCCTCCGACCGCTGCTCAAAGCTGAGGCTTTCCAGCGTCCCCTCCTCCAGCTCCACCCGGCGCTTCCGCCAGGGCGCGCGCAGCAGGCTGCGGCACTCGTTCACCGTCACCTGGGCCAGCCAAGCCTTCTCTTTCCCCCGCGCCGGGGGCCGCTCCAGCAGGCGCAGGAACGCCGTCTGGCACACGTCCTCCGCGTCCTGGGGCGAGCGGGTGCAGCTCAGCGCCAGGGCGTACACCATGGGGCGGTATTGGTCGAAGATCGCCAGGAACTCCTCCTGTGTCATGGGCTCCACCTCTTTTGCGTCACGTTTTGAAGCTTCATGGATAAGACGCGCCAGCCCCCTCGAATCTGACGGGCGGGGCCCAGATTTTATGAAAAAAGCCCCCTCCCCGCAGTGCGGGGAAGGGGCTTGATCTCATTTTCCCTCCAGGAAACAGGACGCCTCCGAATCCGCCGGGGCAATCGCCCCCCTCTCCCCCGCGTCGCGGGGGGAGGGGGTTCCTCATTTCCCCTCCAGGAAATAAGACGCCTCCATGTCCGCCGTGGCCAGGGCGAAGGCCAGCGGGTACTGCTGGAGCGCCTGGCCCACCATCCGGCTGTCCTCGGTGCCGGAGAAGCCCATGTGCCAGCGTATGGCCATGGCCTCCTCCCGGGTGAGCCGCATGAACCCGGAGACGATGTACACGCTCTTTTCCCCGTGGCCGTAGGGCAGCTTGTCCTCATAGAAGAAGGTGGGGACCTTCTCCCATTTGCCGGTGGCGTCGTCCTTCACGTTGCGGGTGCCCGCCTTGTAGCACCCGATCTTGCACAGGTCATGGAGCAGCGCCGCGATGGCCACCGACTCCATGGGGTACTCCACCCCGTAGACCTCGCGCACCCGATCCCGGGCCAGGTATGCCTCCAGACAGCGGAACACGTTGACGCTGTGGTCGCACAGCCCCCCGGCGTAGGAGCCGTGGTACCGGGCGGAGGCGGGGGCGGTGAAAAAGTCGCTCTTGTTTTCCAGGTAGTCCAGCAGCTCCTCACTACCCTCCCGGTGGATGTGCTCCGTGTAGATCTCGATAAATTCCTCTTTCCCTGGCATTGGTATGACCTCCTAACAGGATGACTTCCCGATCCTCCCCGCCCGCGGGGCGGGAGCATCACTCTTTCCATCCATTATAGCAAAAAAAGGCGCCAGGGGCAACCCCGGCGCCTGGTCAATCCTCTTTTTTCGGCTTGTACTGCTCATCGCCGCTTTCAATATACTTGATTAAGTCAATGATCTGTGCCGCGGTCCACCCCGCGCTTTCCAGGGCCTCGATCAACCGATAGTTTTCCTGCATATTCATTGAGCTCACCCCTTTCTTTACTCATTATATCATGCCCAAAGAAAGAAGGCAAGGAGGTTTTACGGCCTGTCTGCAAAGGGTCTTGCAGACAGGCCGTTTGATCGATCTTATCCGAAAAGTCCGTCTAACGCCCCTCAGTCCGTCCAGCCCTGGAGCGCTTCCCTCAGCTCCTGATCGTCATGGGTCAGATCCAAGTCCGCCCCCAGCCGCTCCAGCTCCGCCAGGGTGCCGGCCGCCCCCTTGTCCAGGGCGATCTCTGTCCGCAGGTAGATGTTCCCCTTGGCCGGGTCGGTCACGCAGAAGACCAGGGTGTCCTTATTTTCGTAGTCAAGGATCGTCTCATCGGTGATGGTGCGCACGCCGATGCGTCCGGCCCAGAAGTCCTCCTCCACCGCGTCCAGCAGGGCCCGGGCGTCGTTCCCGTAGCCCACCACGGTGGTGAGCTGTCCCTTTTCCTCGTCATAGTGCCAGAACTCCGCCCGATCCAGCCGTTTCCCCTCGGCGATGGCGTCCTCCAGCTGGTCGAACTCATACACCCGCCAATAGAAATCGGTGTTGTGATACAGCCGCTCCACGGCCCAGGCAGCCGTGCCCTCCTGCTGCACCTCGCCGGGGTGGAGGCTCACCCAGTATTCCCGGGTCAGGGTGGCGCCGCTCTTCAGGGTATAGGTCAGCTCCAAGCGCATACTGCGGCCGCTCCCGCTGACGGCGTGACGATCCCGCTGGGCCACCGCCGCCCGGTGGAGATCCACCAGCTGCCCGATCTGCGCCGGATCGGTCACCTCCAGCCAAATGCTGTCGCCGTTGTCGTTGAAGTAGATACCGTTGCTGGCGTCCACCTGCACCGACTTCACGCTGGCGGGGTCGGGTATGCGGGTCTCAAACCCGGTGAGGTCGAGCTTCACCGTCAGGGACAGCGCCACCAGCACCGCCGCCACGACCGCGGCCCCCTTCCACTTGCGGAACACCTTGAAGGATTTGTCCAGCAGCATCTGGGCAACGAAGCAGCCGATCACGCCCCAAGCCACGATGGCGATGATCAGGGTGATCTCCCCGCCGCCGGTGACGGCCGTGGTGCCCACGCCCAGGGCAAGCCCCGCGCAGAAGGCCACGCCGTATTTGAACACGGGCTTCATGGGGTTGACGGCCACCACGTCCCCGGCGCTCTCCAGCCGCCGGACCCGGTATAGGAAGAACGCCGCCGCGGTCAGCGCCGCTGCCGCCAAGGCGTAGATGCCCACCGTACCCAGGCCATGGGTCTTCAGCACCCGCTCGGTCAGGCCGCTCTCCTCGATTACCCCTGTCATCTGGCCGGTGGGCACCCAGTTCCAAGCGGAAAATACCGTCTCGCTCAGCTTCGCCGCCGGGGTGAGCCACTCCACAAGCTTGGGCACCCCGTAGTCACAGTAGCCGTAATAGAACGCCGCAAGCACCAGCTGCACCAGGACCGTGATCCCGGCGGCAAGGCCATTGAGGATGCCGTAAAAGGCGGGCAGGGCCAGGATATGCCCGGTGAACATGGCGCAGAACACCGCCATGGAGTAGAACAGGAAGCACTCCCCGCAGCCCGCCGCCAGCCAGAACAGCAGCCCCTGCCAGCACACCGCGCCCCCCGCCAGCTCCACCAGCAGGCAGAGCAGGAAAATGACCGCGTTGGGCACGATCAGGAAGCAAAGCCCCGCCAGGTAGTGGGTGATAAACAGCCCCTCCCGCTTGATGGGCAGGGAGCCGAACAGGTTGGCCGAGCGGGCGTTGTACAGGTGGCTGAACACCGCCATGGCGCACAGCACGCCGAAAATCACCGCCAGCGTCAGGCATTCATCCCCCACCGTCCCGGGCACCTGTCTAAAGGCAAAATTCTCCATATATCCGCCGGTAACCCCCGGGTAGGCGTTGGCCTCCATGCGCAGCATCATCAGCCCGCTGAGCGGCAGCGACACCAGCCAAATGACGAAGTACGCCCCCCACAGCGGCCAGAAGCGGCAGACCGTTTTCTTGAAGACCGTCCAATCAAAGTACGATATCCCGGACCGCATAGTCCTCACCTCCCATTTCATAGATAAAGATCTCCTCCAGCGTCAGGGGGAGCGCGTCGGCGAACAGGGGGTTCAGCGGCTTGAATTTTGCCGTGACCTCCTCCGCCGTCCCCCGGACGATGTAGGTATACACCCGGCCCACATTGCTGGTGTGGATGATGTGCAGATCCTCCGGCAGTTCGGGGGGCGTCTCCGTCTCAAAGGCGATCTGCACCTTGACGGTGCCGCCCTGCAATTCCGTGAGGGAGCGCTCCAGCGCCACCTTCCCGTGGCTCAGGATGCCCACGTGGTCGCACACGTCCTCCAGCTCCCGCAGGTTGTGGGAGGACACCAGCACCGTGGTGCCCCGCTCGGCCACGTCCCCCATGAGCAGGGACCACACCTGCCGCCGCATCACCGGGTCCAGCCCGTCCACCGGCTCGTCCAGCAGGAGGTAGTCGGGCTTGCAGCTCAGGGCCAGCCAAAAGGCGGACTGCTTCTGCATCCCCTTGGACAGGCGGCGGATGGGCCGCTTCTCGTCCACCTCGGGGAAAGCCTCTTTTAAGCGCTGATACCGCTCCACGTCGAAGCTGGGATAGATCCCCTTATAAAACTTCATCATGTCCCGGGTGGAGGCGGAGCCGAAGTAATACAGCTCATCGGGGATGACCGCCATGCGCTTCTTGGCGGCGGGGTTCTCGTAGATAGGCGCGCCCTCCAGGGTGATCTCGCCGCTGTCCTGGCGGTAGGCCCCGCACAGGTGGCGCAGGATGGTGGACTTGCCCGCCCCGTTGGGCCCCACCAGCCCGTAGATAGCCCCCTTGGGCACCGTCATGGTCAGCCCGTCCAGGGCGTGGAAGCCGTCAAAGCTCTTGACCACGTTTTTGACTTCGATCATTTCGTTTCCTCCTTGTCACGCTGCAAAGCGGCCAGGTCGCTCAGTCGCTTTCCCTCCGTCTCGGACTGGTCTGCGGGCCGCTGTGCGGCCCTCCGCTCCTCCTCGCTCCGGTCCAAGCTCCCTCGCTGTCCGCTTCTCCGCGCTTCTTCATTCCTTCCACGCCGCGCACCGCGCGCCGATGTCCGCCGGGGTCATCCCCAGGTACACCAGCTCCTGGACGATGGCGTCCAGCTTGGCCAGCAGCTCGTCCCGGCGCTTGTCGGTGACGTCCTGGGGCAAAGCGGCGAAGCTCCCCTTCCCCGGCACCGAGTAGGCGTAGCCCTCCTGCTCCAGCGACTCATAGGCCCGCTGGATGGTGTTGGGGTTGATGGCCAGCTGTCCCGCCATGGCCCGGACGGAGGGCAGCTTATCCCCCGGCGGGATAGCCCCCGTGATGATGAGCCGGCGCAGCCCGTCCCGCACCTGCTCGTAGATGGGGCGGCTGTCCCGGTAATTCAGGCTGAGCATAGCCCCCGCCTCCTTTCGACAATTGTATTATCCGTACTAGTACAGTTATCATATCACGGTGGACGGCCCCTGTCAAGGGAAGAAAAATTTTCCAAATCTTCCTTTCAATTTTTGCAAAAGACTGCTGACAAAACAGTTTGAGCCTGCTATAATGGATTGCGTCAGCGCGTCTGGGTGCGTCAGGCAGACCTTCAAAAAGCCATATTCGACTCGTTTCAACACCCGATTCAGAAAGGAGTCTTTTTCTCATGTCCAAGCACGACCTGAACACCGCCGCCTTTCTCCAGTGTGTCGCTCCCCTGTTGGAAAGCGACCAGGTCAACTCCATGAAGCAGTGGCGGCACCACTTTTCCATCACCTGTTACCAGCACTCCCTGTTCGTGTCCTACATGGCCTTCCGGCTGGCCCGTTACTTTGGCTGGGACTACCGGGCCGCCGCCCGGGCGGGGCTGCTCCATGACCTGTACTTATACGACCCCGCGGACGCCTCCGCCCATCCGGGCAACCAGTGCCTGGACCACCCGGAGTTCGCCCTGCGCAACGCCTCCACCCTGTGCCCCGACCTGAGCGACAAGGAGAAAAACGCCATCGTGTCCCATATGTTCCCTCTGGCCATCCACCTGCCCCGGTGCCGGGAGGCGCTGGTGGTCAACATGGCAGACAAGATCTGCGCCACCATCGAGGTGGTCCACCTCTATCAGACCCAGCCCGTCCAGCGCTGGCTGCCCTCCGCCGCCTGAGGGGTGCTCTCGACATTTTCACCGCTTTTTCCCGTTTTTCTCCCCTGTCTTTCGTCACAATGTTATAATTTTTCAGAACTGAGAAAAATCCCTTCAAAAACGCCTGGTTTCTGTTATAATATTTGAGGTGCCCTTTACCGCTGTAATCTATTTGTGCGCAATTATTGATGTACATATGATGAAAGAGAGGAAGAGAGGAAGCATGATCTCACACGGCAAGGATTTGAAGATCTTCTCCGGCAGCTCCAGCAA
>CAZCFU010000055.1:0-8077 GCA_964498005.1 uncultured Oscillospiraceae bacterium
GGTAGGCGGTCATGTCGGCGCACTTGCAATGGAACCGGTTTTCTGCTATGATATCCTGGTTGTATCTGGGGGACAGGCCCCGGATCAGCACCGCCGCCGGTTCGCCCTCCGGCTCGGTGACGAAATTGAGGCAGCAGTGCATCCCATAGATGAGATACACATAGGCCGTCCCCGGCGGGGCGTACAAGGTCTTTGTCCGCTCCGTTCTGCGGTAGTTGTAGGCGTGGCACGCCTTGTCCATCCGGCCTACATAGGCCTCTGTCTCGGTGATCCTGGCCGCCAGAGTGAGCCCGTCATATTGCCGCACCAGGTATTTGCCCACCAGAGCGCGGGCAGCCTCCACGGTATCCCTGTTGAAAAATTTTTGAGGGAGCATATCGCCGCCCCTTTCTCTTTTTCGGTTATGATACCACACCTCAATACTTTTGAAAACCCGGAGCTGAACTTCTTATGAGCGAAAACACCCTGAAAAAACTGGCCAAGCCTATGATCGTCCTGGCCACCATCATCTGGGGCACCACCTTCTTCATCATGAAGGACACCCTGGATCATGTGGACACCATGTTCCTGCTGGCCTTCCGCTTTACCCTGGCCGCCGTCATCCTGGCCCTGGCGTTCTGGCGGAAGTGGAAAGGCGCGGATCTACGCTGCCTGTGGCAGGGCGGCGTGCTGGGCCTGTTTATGTTTGCCGCCTATACGGTGCAGACCTATGGCCTGATGGGCACCACCCCAGGAAAGAACGCCTTTTTCACCGCCGTGTACTGCGTCATCGTCCCCTTCCTGTACTGGGCGGTGGACCGGCTGCGGCCCAGCCGGTGGAACGTACTGGCCGCCCTGCTGTGCGTGGCGGGCATCGGCTTCGTGTCCTGGGACGGCGGGGTGGCCCTCACCCGGGGCGACCTGCTCACCCTGTGCTCCGGCTTTTTATATGCCTGCCACATCGTGGCGGTGTCCAAGTTCTCCCAGGAACGGGACGTGTTCCTGCTCACCGTCATCCAGTTCGCCGTCATGGCGGCGTGCAGCTGGGTGGGTGTGACGCTCACCGGCGGCTTCCCCGCGGACGGCCTGCCCGCCCAGGCGTGGTGGGTCCTGGTCTATCTGGCCATCGCGGCCACCAGCCTCGGCCTGCTGTTCCAAAACGTGGGGCAGAAATACACCGATCCCTCCTCCGCCGCCCTGCTGCTGGCCCTGGAGGCCCCCTTCGGCGTGGCCTTCTCGGTGCTGTTCGGCTCGGAGAGCCCCTCCCCGCTGATGTACCTGGGGTTCTTCCTCATTTTCACCGCCGTGGTGTGCTCGGAGACCCAGTTCAAGTTCCTGCGCAAGTCCATAAAAGCGTAAAAAAGTACCGGGCACAGCCCGGTACTTTTGGTTCAGATATGCTTTTCCAGCCACGCCAGCACGTCGGCGTACACCTCGCCCTTATTGATCTCATTGTGCATCTCATGCCGCCCGCCGGGATAGAGCTTCATGGTCAGGTCGGCGGTGCCGTGGTCTTTAAAGAAGCCGTATACCTTCTTGACGCCCTCACCGTTGCCGCCCACCGGGTCCCGGTCGCCGGAGAACAGGTACACCGGCGTGGACGGATCCATCTGGGACAGCGCTTTCTCGCTGGAGATGTACTGCAAGCCCCCCATCATATCCCGGACCAGGCCGGCCGTGGGCTCGAACGTGCAGAAGGGATCCTTCAGGTAGGCGTCCACCACCGCCTCGTCCCGGCAGATCCAGTCCGCCGTGGTGCGGTTGGGCGCGAACTGCTTGTTGTAGGAGCCCAGTGACAGGGGGCTCACCGCATCCGGCCCGCGCAGGGCGCAGACAACGGACGACACCGCCTTACCCGCCGCCACCACGGCGGCTTTCTCCTGCCCGGTGCCGGACAGGATGCAGCCGTCCACCGTGCCGGGGTAGGCGCACAGGTACGTCCGGGACAGGAAGGAGCCCATGGAGTGGCCCATCAGGAAATAGGGCACACCGGGGTATTTCTCCCCCATCAGCTGCCGCAGCTGCCGCACATCCGCCGTCACCAGCGTCCAGCCGTCCTTTTTGCCAAAATAGCCATATTTGCCGTCGTCCACCGTCCTGCCGTGGCCCAGATGGTCCTCACCGCACACCACAAATCCATGATCGGCCAGATACCGGGCAAAGTGGTCGTACCGCCCCATGTAGTCCGCCACGCCGTGGACGATCTGCACCACCGCCCGGGGCTCGCCCTCGGGCGTCCACAGGCTCGCGTGGCACTTGTGTATCCCGTCCTTGGAGGGAAAGGTAAATTCCGTAAAGTCAGTCATAATTTGTTCACCCCAACTGTGTTATTTTATGGTATAATTAGTTTAATATGCTCCGGCCCATTTGTCAATTTACAAAATACCCGAGACGCACAAAAGGAGAACCGCCATGAAAAAGTACTTATCCCGTCTGCTGTCCGCCCTGCTGGCCCTGATCCTGCTCGTCGCCCCCGCCTCCGCCCTCACGGTGGATCAGGCGCTGGAGCTGCTGGAGGACACCTATTATTACGATATCCCGGACGCCGCCTATGAGGCGGACAGCCTGGAGGAGCTGTTCCAGCTTCTGGGCGATCCCTACACCCAGTATCTGACCCCAGCCCAGTATCAAGCCTTTTTTGAGTCGGTGGACGGTGAGGAGGACGCCGTGGGCATCGGCATCCTGTCCTACTTCACCGAGCAAGGCATCCTGATCAGCGAAGCGGTGGACGGCGGCAGCGCCCAGGCGGCGGGCCTCCGGGCCGGCGACCTCATTGTGGCCATTGACGGCATCTCCTGCGTCCCCGCGCT
Organism: uncultured Oscillospiraceae bacterium; assembly: GCA_964498005.1. Taxonomy (GTDB): domain Bacteria; phylum Bacillota; class Clostridia; order Oscillospirales; family Oscillospiraceae; genus Enterenecus. The sequence continues at coordinate 2,790 of CAZCFU010000055.1, forward strand.
GGAGGAGCACCGCCAGCTCACGCTGGGCGAGGAGGGCACCCAGGTGACCGTCACTGTCCTGCGGGACGGCGTGACCCGGGACTATACCCTCACCCGCCGGGCGGTGCATATCTCCAATGTCCGGGTCACCCTGCTAGACGGCGGCGTGGGCTATATTCACTGCGACAGCTTCAGTAGCGACGCCGGCCAGCTTTTTTCCAACGCGCTGAAACGGTATGACAGCCAGGTGACCTGCTGGATATTGGATCTGCGCGGCAACGGGGGCGGCTATGTGGATTCCGCCGCCGATATGCTGGCCGCGCTGAGCGGGCCGGGCCGCTATATCTACTTCGAGGATCATGCCGGACAGGTGAGCTACTATGCCCGCGCCACCAGGGCCGTCAGCGAGAAGCCGATACTCCTGCTGGTAAACAACTACAGCGCCAGCGCCTCGGAAGCCACGGCCTCCGGCGTCCGGGACATGGATCGCGGCGTTATCATCGGCAGCCGCACCTTTGGCAAGGGCGTGGGCCAGACCATCTTGGACGAGAGCACAAATCCCGAGTATTTTGACAACGACGGCCTAAAGGTCACCATCGGCCGGTTCTACTCCGTCGGCGGCACCACCACCGACATGATCGGCGTCATCCCCACCCTGCTGGTGGACGACGCCAGCGCCCCCGCGGTGGCCGCCGCCCTGTGCGGAGGCAGCGTGGATACCTCCTCCCTGTGCCTCCTGCTGGACGGCCAGCCCTTCTATGTCAATCCGGACACGGACAGCCAGACCCTGTCCGCCCTGCTGGCGGCCATCTCCCCCCAGATGACGCTGTTCTACAACAGCGGCGCGTTTGGCGACGTCACCCCCGCCCAGGCGGCGGCCAAACTGGGTATAGACTACGACAACCGTTGGTTCAATGACGTCTCAGACAGCTTATACGCCAACGCCATCAACGCCATGGGCACCTATGGCCTGCTCAGCGGTACCGGCGGCGGCGGCTTCAGCCCCAAGGGGGAGCTCACCCGCGCCCAGCTGTGCATGATCCTGGCCCGGGTACTCAACGTGAGCTCCTACGGCCCCAGCCGGTTCAGCGACGTGGCCCCGAACGCGTGGTACGGCCCCGCCGTCAACGCCATGGCGGAGCTGGGTCTGGTGACCGGCTCGGGCGGCCGCTTTGACCCCGACAGCCCTGTCACCCAGGAGCAATTTCTCACCATCCTGGGCCGCACCGCCCGGTATCTCAACTTCGCGCTGGATGCCTACGGTGAACTCGTGGACGATCCCGGCACCAACCTGCCCCTGGATATGGAGATCGGTCTGGCTCCCTACGCCCAATGGGCAAAAAGCAGCGTGGCCGTGCTGACCTGGGGCCTGGAGGATGCGCTGGACGGCTATGGGGATATGCTCTACACATCCTTGAAAAACATCACCCCCTCCGCCCCCATCCTCCGGGAGGAGGCCGCCGCCGGCATATACGCCCTGCTGTCCGGCCTGGAGATCCTGCCATGAGCCTGCTGCTCCATATCTGCTGCGCCCCCTGCTCCGTGGCCTGCGTCAAAATGCTGCGGGAGGACGGGGTGGAGCCCGTTGGCTTTTGGTACAACCCCAACATCCACCCCTTCCAGGAGTATAAGGCCCGCCGGGACACCCTGCGGCAGTACGCCCAGGACATCGGCCTGGAGCTGCGGGAGGAGGACTTCTACGGCCTGCGGCAGTTCACCGCCGCCGTGGCCCAGGACAGCGACCACCGCTGCGGCTACTGCTACACCTGCCGCATGGAGCGCACCGCCCAGTACGCCGCCGAGCATGGCTTTGACCGCTTTTCCACCACCCTGCTGGTGTCCCCCTACCAGAACCGGGAGCTGATCTGCGCCACCGGAACAAAGATGGGGGAGAAATACGGCGTGGAGTTCATCCCCTATGACTTTCGGCCCCGCTTCAAGGAGGGCCAGGAGGAGGCCCGGGCGCTGGGGCTCTATATGCAGAAATACTGCGGCTGCGTGTACAGCGAGGAGGACCGCTTCTCCAACCGCCGAAAGAAGGAGCTTCATAAGCTCCACAAAGCAGAGGGAAGGGGCCAATGTCAATGCTGAAGGAAGGCCAGGTCTATCCCGCCGTCATTGAGGGCTATGCCAGCGGCGGCGAGGGAGTGGCCCGCGTTGAGGGCATGGCGGTGTTCGTCAAGGGCGCGCTCCGGGGCGAGCGGGTAGAAGTCCTCATCGAGCACATTGGCCACAGCGCCGCCTGGGGGCGGATCGAAACGCTGACAGAACCCTCCCCTGCCCGGATCGAGCCGGACTGCCCCTACTACGGGGCCTGCGGCGGCTGCCAATTCCGCCACATGACCTATGAAGAGGAGCTGGAGGCCAAGCGCCAACGGGTGGAGGACGCTTTGCGCCGCATCGGCGGGGTGGATATTCCCGTTTCCGTGATACATGGCGCGGAAAATACCCAGCGTTATCGCAACAAGGTGCAGTTCCCCGTGGCAAGCGGGGCCGTCGGCTATTATGTGGGCCGCACCCATAAGGTGGTGGACATCGCGGACTGCCTGCTCCAGCCGGAGCTGGACACCGTGTGCCGCGCCGCGGTGAAGGGCTGGATGGAGCGCTTCCAAGTCCCCGCCTACGACGAACGGACGGGAAAGGGGCTGGTGCGGCACCTGTTTTTGCGCACCAACTCGACCGGGGAGGTACTGTGCTGTCTGGTCATCAACGGGAAATCTCTCCCCCATGAAAACGAATTAGTGGACGCCCTGCGGGCCGCCGCGCCCACCCTGGCGGGGGTGGTGCTGAGCGTGAACACCAGGAAAACCAACGTGATTTTAGGAAACGAATTCCGCACCCTCTGGGGGCGGGACTGGCTGGAGGAGATGCTGTGCGGTCATTCTTTCCGGCTGTCGGTGCCGTCGTTCTTCCAGGTGAACCGGGAGCAGGCCGAGGTGCTCTACCGCCGAGCCCTGGACTTCGCCGCTCTGACGGGGTCGGAGACGGTGGTGGAGCTGTACTGCGGCATCGGCACCATCAGTCTGACCCTGGCTGAGCGGGCAAAACAGGTCATCGGCGTGGAGGTGGTGCCCCAGGCGGTGGAGGACGCCAAGGAAAACGCCCGTCGGAACGGTCTAGAAGGGAAAACCCGCTTTGAGTGCGGCGACGCCGGCGATTTGGCCGCAAAATTGGAGGCCGAAGGCGTCCGCCCAGACGTGGTAGTGGTGGATCCGCCCCGGAAGGGCTTGGCCCCCGAGGTGGTGGACACCATCGTACGGATGAACCCGGACCGGGTGGTATACGTCTCCTGTGACCCGGCCACCCTGGCCCGGGATGTGAAGCGTTTTGGAGTATTGGGCTATGTCCCGGCGCGGGCAGAGGCGGTGGATCTGTTCCCAAGGACGGCGCACGTGGAGAGTATCGTCCTCCTCTCCCACAAACCGTCTTAATGGTATTATCACAAGTGAGGGTTTAAACATTTCAGGGCCATTCTTTCTTGAAATCAACAGTTTGAGGAGGCGGCAGGCGATGAGTTCAAACGGTTCTAATCTGAAGATATGCTTTGCCTGTGCGACGATCTATGAGGGGAACGGCGGTCAATTCCTGGTGTGCCCGAATTGTGGCCACAGGGTAAGCCGTGCCCAATATGAATCAATCCTACAGGACGCAAGGGATGCCATGCATTTTGGATGGACCTACCGGCTTCAATATGAACATGATTTAGCGGAAGAGGGAACTATAAGCACCCATTATTATTTGGAGGAATGCGAGGAAATTTTCAACTTCATCGCGCTGGCCGCCGTAAGCGGTATTGTGGGCGGGTTCGCCTACGATGTCATCAAAAAGGTAATCAGCAGTATTGCGGACTTTGTAAAGCAGAGGGGCCGCCAAGAGGAGAACAGAAAAATTTTTGCCTTGATCCATGATGAAGAGAAGATGGACAAGTTCCTCCAGTACATTGATGAGTATTACACCTGCTTTGACGATATCAATGAAGAGGTACGGAATGCGATTCTTGAAGAGATGATCGTTGATAGGGTCTCGTCCACATTGGAGCAAATCTTGATGGCCAAAGATCCTGATTTGGAGATCGACGAAATAAAAGAGATCAGTCCCTTTTCCCAAGAGGAACTGTTCAGGGGCATGATAGAGGTACGGAGAGGCGAGGTACAGAGAGACATTGACAGGAGAAAAAAGCTGAGAGGCACCGCGTTTCAGGATTTTTGGAACAATATGGATGAATGATCTTAAAAGCGGCCCCATGGTCCTGCCGAAGCAGGACCATGGGGCCGCTTTTATCACTTCTTTTTCCGCTTCTTCTCAAAGAAATCCTTCACTGGCGACGACCCGGAGGCGGGCGCCGTCTCTCCCATGGCCTCGGCAAAGGCCTGGAGGGCCTCCCGCTGCTGGTTGGTCAGGCTGGTGGGCACCTGAACCTGGACGGTTACGTACTGATCCCCACGGCCCCTCCCCCGCAGCTCGGGGATACCCTTGCCCCGCAGGCGGAAGGTGGTGCCCGGCTGGGTACCGGCGGGCAGGGTGTATTTCACCTTGCCGTCGATGGTGGGGATCTCCAGCTCCGCGCCCAGGGCCGCCTGGTAGAAGCTCACCGGGCACTCGTACAGCACCGAAGTGCCCTCCCGCTGGAAATAGGGGTGGGGCTTCACCCGCACCTCTACGATCAGGTCGCCGTTGGGGCCGTTGTTGGTTCCCGCGTTGCCCTGGCCCCGGAGGGAGATGGCCTGCTTGTCGTTGATGCCCTGGGGGATGCTGACGGACAGCTTTCGGTGCTTTCTCACATTGCCCACGCCGCCGCAGGTCTTGCAGGGCTGGTGGATGATCTTGCCCGTTCCCCGGCACCGGGTACAGGGGGCGGAGCTGGTGAAAGCCATGCCTCCCATGCGCTGCTGGATCCGCACGGTGCCTGAGCCATGGCAGTCCGGGCACACCTCGGCGGTGGTGCCGGGGGCGCAGCCGCTGCCGTGGCAGTTGTCGCAGGTCTCCATGCGGTTCAGGGTGATCTCCTTCTCACACCCAAAGGCGGCCTCTTCAAAGCTGATGGTGATGCTGGCCCGCAGGCTCTCCCCCCGCTGGGGGCCGCTGCGCTGGGTGCTCCTGCCGCCAAAGCCACCCAGGATGTCGCCCAGGATATCGCCAAAGCCGAAATCTCCCAAGTCGCCAAAATCGCCGTAGCCGCCGAAGCCCCCCGCGCCGAAGTTGGGATCCACTCCCGCGTGGCCGAACTGGTCGTACTTGGCCCGCTTGTCCTTGTCGGACAGCACCTCGTAGGCCTCGTTGATCTCCTTGAACTTGGCCTCGGCCTCCTT
>CAZCFU010000056.1:0-7929 GCA_964498005.1 uncultured Oscillospiraceae bacterium
CTGGCCGATTTTTTCCTCGTCGCTCATGGAGGACAGGGTCTGCTCCACCCATTGGGCGTCCTCCTCCGAGAGGAAAAACGGATTTGCCCGCAGGTCTATCATGCCCGCACCTCCGTTGAAGCGCTTTTGCGGACGGGCCGCAGGAAACGGCGCAGAGTGCCCTCGTTGCTGAGGTAAATGAGGAACAGCACCAGCAGCACCGCGTTGATGATGGACTGGGTGGAGGCGTTCAGCTCATTGGAGAACACGGCGAAGGTGGAGTTGAGCATGGACATACACAGCGCCGCCAGCAGGAAGCCCAATTTCTCGTTGACATACCGGCCGATGTAGCTGCCGATGAACATGGGCAGGAAGGCGGTGAACATGATACTGATGGAGCCGAAGTTCAGGTTCCCGCCGTTGATGTTGGTGTTCCGGGCGGTGTTGAGGAAGCCCACCACACCCATCAGCGCGCCGCAGATGGCGTAGCAGCCCAGGGCGTTGGGCACCTCCCGCACGCCGGTGTTCACCGCCACCTTCTGGCCCTCCCGGAGGGCCTTGTAGTCGTAGCCGAATTTGGTGTGGTCGAAAATCAGCACCGTCAGGGCCAGCACCGCCGCGATAATCAGGAACGCGTAGACCCAGGTTCCGATGAAGCCGGACATGGACGCGTTCTGCACCTCCTGCATAACGTACCGCCCGCCGGTGATGGTGTAGGTGATCCCTTCAAAGATGAGGGTCACGCCCAGCGAGGTGATGATGGGCGGGATGCGCAGCGTCACGTAGAGCGTGCCGGAGAGCAGCCCCAGCAGCGCCCCCACGATCACGTTGAACAGGAGCATACAGGGCGCGCTGCCCGCGCCGCCGCCCAGCAGGGCGAAGGTGATCTTCGCGCTGACCACCGAGGACAAAATCGCCATCGCGCCCAGGGAGAAGTCAAAACGCCCGCTGTTGAGGTTGATGGAAAGGGCCATGGTCGTGACCATAACGATGGCGGTGTAGACCACAAAGTTGTAAAAACTGGTCTGGTTGGCGATCATGGCCCTTCCGTTGACGGCGCACAGGGCAAGCAAAATGACGGCAAACGCGCAGGGGATCATCAGCGCGCCGCCGGAGCGCCGCCCCAGCTCTTTCCATGACAGTTGATTCGTATTCATGGTCAGCCTCCGTTATCGTTTATTGGTTCCGGGGGGCGGCCTGCCGCCCCCCGGAGAGATCGCGGTTATGTGTTGTTTAGGAGCGGTCGGCCTCGACGAACGCCTGGAAGTCGGCGTAGGTCACGCTGTCGCCGATCATGGTGTCCAGCAGCTCCTTGTTATAGATGGGGGAATCGCCCTGGTCAGCGCTGTAGTACTTGTCGAAGGAGGCGGTGTCGGTGGCCACCAGGTAGCTCTGGCTCACGGAGATGGCGGTGCCGCCCTCGCCCCGGATGGGATTGCCGTTGACCGCGTCCACCACAGCGGCAAAGATGGGGCCGATGCTGGAGGAGTACTTGCCGGCCAGATAGACCAGCTTGCCGTCCGCCATGGCGGCCTGGTTGCCGGAGGTGAAGGAGTCGATGTCGCTGAACTCGATGCCGGCGGTGTTGAGCTGCTGGGTGAAGAAGGTGGTGGCCATGCCCACGCTGAGGAAGGCGTCGGGCTGAGCCTGGATGGCGGCGTTCAGCTCGTCGGTGGTGGTCTCGCCGTAGCCCTGGAAGTAGGACACCAGCTCCACGCTGCCGCCGGAGACCTTGCTGGGATCAACGCCCTGGTCGCCGAAGATCTGGCCCACGATGGCGCCCATGTCGGAGGCCCCGCCGTAGGTGGCGCCCATGCCGGCGATCACGCCGGCGGCGCGGTAAACGTGCATGGGATTGGGAATAAACGCGCCGTACATGGCGATGGTCTTGGCGCCCTTGTCAGCGAAGTACTTGCCCATGGCGTAGCCCGCCTCAAACTCGGTCTCCATGCTGGGGCCCACCTGGCCCACGAACCACTCGTTGGTCTTGTAGGTCTCGTACTGCTCGTCGTCCAGCATACCGGAGGCCACGGCGTAGAACAACTTGTTCTGGGCGCAGGTCTCCACCTGCATGGCGCGGTCGGAGCTGGAGAAGGAGATGATCGCCTGGCAGCCCTGGGCGGCAAAGCGCTCGATGGCGGAGCGCTCCCCGGCGGCGTCGGTGAGCTGCTCGGTGTAGAGAAGCTCCACGTTGTAGTTCTTGGCGATGTAGTTCTCGTAGTAGCTGCGGAAGCCCAGGGCCTCCTCGCCGCTGACGTCGGCCACCAGCACGCCGATCTTGATGGGCTTGGTGTTGGCGGGGGCCTGGCTCTGTTCCTCATTGCCGCCGGCAGGGGAATTGGCGGGGTCGGCGCTGTTTTCGGCGGACTTCCCGGCACAGCCGGCAAACGCGCCCAGGATCAGCGCGGAGGCGAGCAGCAGAGCAAACAGTTTTTTCATGGACTTTTTCATCATGTCATCCTCCAAATTCAAATTTTATATTCAACGCCACGCGTCAAATAACGGTTTATCGGGGCAGCAGCTTGGTGCGGTAGTTGATGCTGGTCACGCAGACCACCGCCAGGAAGAAAATCGCGCTGACGATCTGGGAGACACCGTAGCCGGTGTTTCCGTCGATCAGGATTTTCAAGGTGTTGTTCAGCAGAATGTAGGAGAAGCCGCCCACCAGGGCCGAATAGATCTTGGAATTGGGGCCGCCGGAAATGGGCATACCGCCAAAGACGATGGCCACGATGATGTTCATGCCGATGCTGCTGGCGGTGCCCGTGGTCACCGAGGGGGTGTAGATCAGGGTGAGGAAGGCCCCCAGCCCCACGCCCAGGCCGGCCATCACAAAGGCGATGATGGTGTAGCGGTTCAGGTCGATGCCCGTGAGCTGGGCACAGACGGGGTTGCCGCCCAGGAACTTCTGGCGCCGGCCCACCTTGGTAAAGCTGAAAATGAAGACGGACAGGGCCACGAACGCCGCCAGGATCACCACCTTGAACCAGGGGGTGTCCAGAGGCCGGAGCAGGTCGCTGGGGATGCTGATGCCGCCCAGCGCGCCGCCGTTTTTGGTGATGATCTGCGCGGCAATGGCGGAGAGCACCGACATCATGGCCACCGTGGTGACGAACACCGGGATATGGAACACCGAGGCCAGCAGCGAGCTCAGAAGAGAGCATCCGATTGCCGTGGCCAGGATGACCAAAAGCATCAGCGGCAGGCTTTGGGTGGCGTTGTAGGTCATCACGCCCAGCGTGGCGCTGAACAGAGTGGACGCACCCAGGCTGATGTCGAAGGAGCCCAGGGTGTAGATGAACACCGCGCCGGTGGCCACCACGGCCAGCACCACCGCCTCATTGAACACGATGTTGAGGTAGATATCCAGGCGGTAGCCCTTCGAGGTGACCGCCCAGCACAGCGCGGCCAGCAGGATCGCCAGGGCCGCCAAGGGCATCAGGCGAACCAGAAGCTGCCGGAGCCGGTAGGATTTCTGTAAGGATTTTTCCGCTGCTTTCATGCCCTCGCCCCCTTAAATCATGTAGCCGATCACGTCGGCGTCGGTCAGCTCCGCGCTGCGGAGGAATTCCTTTTCAACCCGGCCGTCCTTCATGATGAGGAGCCGGTCGCTCATGCCGATCAGCTCAGGCAGCTCCTCGGAGATCATGAGGATGGATTTCCCCTCGCCCTTCAGCTTCATCATCAACTGGTACATGGCCTGCTTCACGCCGATGTCCACCCCGCGGGTCGGGCAGTCCAAAATCAGGATCTCACTGCCCCGTCCGATCCACTTGCCAAAGACCACCTTCTGCTTGTTGCCGCCGGAGAGCTGGGATACCTGCTGATCCCGCCCGGAGCACTTGATGGACAGCTCGTCGATCTCCTTGTCCACATAACGGCGCTCCCGGCTGCCCAGGATGATCCCCTTGGAGACCGCGTAGCGCTCCATCCCGGCGATGGCGATGTTGTCCTGGATGCTGGCGGACAGCGTCAGGGATTCCACATCCCGGTCCTTTGCCACATAACCCAGCCCCTCGTCCATCGCGGCGGCCTCGCTGGTGATGGCCCTGCCGTTGACGGTGACCGAGCCGCGCTCCGGCTTGGCCGCGCCGAACAGCACCTTGCCCAGCGTGTGCATCCCACAGTGGGACAGCCCGCCGATGCCCACGATCTCGCCCTTATGTAAGGTGAGGCTGACGTCCTTCAGCTCCTCCCCCAGGCACAGGCCGCTGGCTTCCAGTGCCGCTTCATTTTGGGCCGAGGGGATGAAATCGCTGCGGTAGTAGTCGCCCTGGAGCTCCCGGCCGATCATGCTGGTGCGGATCTGGTCGGCGTCAAACTCTTCCTTCTTAAAACTGCGGATGAGCTTGCCGTCCCGCAGGACGGTGAGGGTGTCGCACACCTCCATGATCTCCTCCAGGTCGTGGGAGATGAACAGCACCGCCCGCCCTTCGTCCCGGTAACGCTTCATCAGCCGGTAGAGGATCTCACGGCCATCGTGGGAGAGGGCGGTGGTGGTCTCGTCCACCACCAGCAGCTTGGGCTCCTTCATGGCCACCTTGGCGATCTCCACCAGCTTCCGGGTCTGGAAGTCCAGCGCCGCCATGGGCGTCGCGCCCCGGACGTTCTGGATGCCGATGTCGGAGAGGGCTTTGTCCGCCTGGGCGTTCATTGCCTTTCGGTCGATCAGCCCCATACGGCGGAACTGGCTGGTCTCGGCGAGAAAAATGTTTTCCGCCACCGTGACGCCGGGAATGGTACCGCTCTCCTGGACGATCATGCCCACGCCATGGGCCAGGGCGTCGATCATGCTGGCCGGGGCCCAGGGTTTACCCAGGAAGGTCATGGTTCCCTCGTCCGCCTTTTGCATTCCGGCCGCAATGGAAGAAATCGTGGACTTCCCCGAGCCGTTTTCACCGATCAGCCCCCGGATCTCGCCGGGATAGGCGTCCAGATCGACGCCGTCCAGCGCAATGGTGCTGGAGAACCGCTTGTGGATGCCCTTCATACTTAAAATTGGTGCGTCCATACCATCACCTCACGGAAAGTTTTGCGATTCAGGATGAAACCATTATACAAGGCAACGGATGAAACCTGTGAGGGGGGAAACTCCCCTCCTTACCCCTCTTTTTTATTTCTTTTTCAAAAAAGGCCGCCCCAAAACCCCAAAACGGAGGTTTGGGGCGGCCTCTCTCATGAAAAAAGCAATGGTTTTGTGGAAGTCGTTTGATTTTCCGCATCTGGTTTTGTCATATATGCACAAAAAATTGGGCGGTATGGTTCATCTCAAACGGCCGCACGGAGCCTTATCCTGCCCTATCTGAGCGTCAAACCGCGAAAGGGAACATTAAATTTTTAACCTCCGGTTTATTTTGCTTCTTATATCTCTTATTTTTAATCTCCATTCGATAACGTGTGATCAGGAAGCGAGGCACACAGCATGAAATGATCCTCGCCACATATCTCCAAAACGCTTCCTTGTCCAATATAGCCAAAACTTTATGGGGACATTTTTGCAAATCATCCAAAAATCTGATTATCTTAACCAGAATACGGACTTGAACCGATCATACGGCCTGACGCGGCAGCCGCTGAAGCACCAAACAACACAAAAAACGCAGGGAAAGACGGTAAAGTTTCCATTGGAGTAGAGTGAAATAAAACTCTATAATTTAAGGTGTGAAGAGACGCTGGGTGTCACCGGCCCTAAAACTGATGGGACCGGCGGAAGGAGGTGCCCACATGAACGATACGCCCCCTGTGAGTTAGCCCGCCGCCAAATATGCCGATGGCGGCGGGGTGACAGGATATTGGTGATTGGCAAACCATTGGAAACGATGGGACGCAAAGTTTTGGAGGCTGTGGAACCGAGGGGGATCACGTGAGCCCTTCGACGCTATGCCAGTCCGACTGCGACTGAGCAAACCACGGGAAACCGTGGGACGGCAAAGCAATGGGGCCTAAGTATCGGAAGGAATATAGGATCATTTGCTCATGGGGTATACCCCATGAGCCCGTCTCCCTTGGGAGACGGGCTCATCCGCATCTAAGGCAGCCCGGCTGCCGGATCCTTTGCGTCCGAAAATGCAAAGAAAGGAAGTAAAAAATGAAGAAACTGAACAAAGTGCTGTCCGTGGGCCTGTCCCTGGCCCTTTGTCTGTCCATGCTGCCCATGTCCGCATTTGCGGCGGGCAATCCTCACCTGACCTGCGGGCAGTCTGTACACGAGCACGATGACAGCTGCTATGAGCAGGTGGCGTGCACCTTGGGTCACACCCACAGCCCTGCCTGCGGTGCGGCCAGCTACACAGATGAGGAGCATACGCACACGGATGCGTGCTACACGGACGCTGTGGCTTGCACAACGCCCCTGCATACGCATGACAGCAGCTGCTATGGGTGCTCTGTTGGTTATACACACCAACACAGCAATGCGTGCTACGACCGTCTTAGCGGTAATCTTGTGTGCGGCAAAGAAATACACTCCGAAGCCGAGCACAACAACATTTGCCTCAGGGGTCTCGGAGGGTTTTCATGCGGCCAAACCGAGCATACCCATACGGCTGACTGTCATAAGAAGCAGCTGACCTGCGGGAAGGATGCGCATACCCACGATGACAATTGTGTTACCGGGTGGGCCTGCGGCAAGACTGAGCACGACCACTCCAGCGGGTGTAATGACCATAAGGAGCTGGTCTGTAACGTCGGCGAGCACACCCACACGGACGCATGCTACAGCGCCTGCACTGACAACAACAGCGACCATAACTGTGACGTCTGCGGCGCTAAGCTGAGCGAGCACAAGTGGGTCAACGTTGAGAAGGAAGACGCCACCTGCACCGTGAGCGGCCACGAGGCCGGCAAGACTTGCTCCGTATGTGGCGCGACCGAGGGCGGCGAGACCATTCCCGCCAAGGACCATGATATGCAGGAAACCGAGGCTGCGGTGGAGGCCACTTGTGAGACTGCCGGTAAGACTGCTATTCTGACCTGCGCCAACGGCTGTGGCAAAACCGAGGGTGGCGAGGCCATCAGCGCCACCGGCCACAACTACGGCGATTGGACTGTTATCACCCCCGCCGCGCCGGGCGTTGAGGGTCTGGAGCGCCGCGAGTGCCAGAATGAGGGCTGCGACGCCTTCGAGGAGCAGCCGATCGCTGCCCAACCCATCGAGATCCCTGATGATGACACCCCCCTGGCTAACCAGCCCAATGACGATGAGGTCGAGATCGACGATGTGGACGTGCCTCTGGCCGGCCTGTTCACCCGGGCCGACGCCATCGGCTACCTGTGGGAGAAATCCGGCAGCCCCGAGTGGGAGCTGTCCGACTTTGAAGACGTGCCCGAGGATCACCAGTGGGCCGTGGCCATCGGCTGGGCCCAGGACATGGGCATCACCGTGGCCGACAAAGACGGCAACTTCCGTCCCGACGACCTGGTGCTGCGCGGCGTGGAGGACATCGAGCTCAGCCCCGAGGGCGAGCTGGAGCAGTTCCTGAACCGCTATGCCGTGTACGCCGGCATCGAGCTGGACGAGGGCGAGCTGTTCATCGAGCTGGCCGGCAGCCCGGACGACGTCATCATGGGCGAGGAGGCCCAGGTCATCTTTGACGACTTCTTCGCCAAGCTGGAGGCGGCCCTGGCCCTGGCGGCGTAAATCACGGGGCAATCAATGACAAGGGCTGAGCCCCGAGCGTTTTACTGGCCGCTCAGCTCGTTCAAAAAAACTGCCCCAAAGCTCCGTTTGGAGCTTTGGGGCAGTCCCCTCGTAAAAATTGGATCACGTCATATTCCCATAGCAACGTTAAAATTTTGATCTCCACATCACTTGTGCAATATTCCCTTGTATTTTTCATCTCAACTCGATAAAATAAAGATAGGGGGGCGAGGGTATGCAATATGAGATGATCGATTTTTCCGCCTATATGCCTGTACGCTGTGTCATGCATCACCTGGGCCATATCGGCC
>CAZCFU010000057.1:0-4378 GCA_964498005.1 uncultured Oscillospiraceae bacterium
CCCAGCTTGCCCTCCTTGCCGGGGGCGCGCTTGCGGCGCTCCTTGCCGTACACGTCGGGGACGTAGGCGTGCTTGAGCTGCTCCTTGGGGATGGCCCCTTTCAGGTAGTTGCGGATGACGAACCCCGCCCCGTCCGGGTCGGTGAGGACGATGAGCCCACGCTTCGCCGCCAGCTTCCGCAGCAGGGCCAGCCGCTCCCCGTCCTTGAACACGCCGAACCCGGCGGTATCCAGGATCAGGGTGTCCACCACCCCGGCCAGGGCGGACTTGTCGTACCGGCCCTCCACTACAATGGCTTCTTGAATTCTCATAGCAGTCTCCCACCAATCAGACTGTTTCGTTGTCGAGCGGAATTCAGGCATTTCTTCGTCTGTGCCATTCGTTCCAAAATGCAATGTATCCATTACGTGTAAACTCGTCGCTTGGCACATTTTTAGGGGAACACAATTTATAGTAATTCTCAATTTTATCTGCAAACTGATATACTTCCCTCTTGTATTCTTCCAAAGGAACCGTCGTTTCCGCTCCGCTTTCCAAAATCAAAATGACATTCTTTCCGCTATGCTTTACCGTCAAATCAATTCCGCTGTCGCAGCCGATTATTGCGACGTTTTCAAGATTTTCGTCTGGGATATAAAAGTGTCCGCAACAGGGCAGCATTTGATTATCTTCGTGGATAATATGTTCTTCTGTCAGCGTTTTTAATAGATAAAGTGCGGTTGCGCTAACAGTAGCATCAAATTCAAGCCGCTCATTTCCGATGTAAGCAGTGGCGTGACCATGCAGACATAAATCATCGGCATTGTCTGCACTTCCATCAATCCAACACAAGCTGGTCGCATCAATAAGAAATTTTCCCATTTCGTTACCTCATAAATCACCATTAACGTTCAAGAAAAAGGAACCACCCTCCGGCCCGAGGCCAGCTCCATCAGCAGGGCGGTGAGCACCTCATTCTCCTGGCCGTAGGAGGATTTCAAGGTGATATCCGTCTCGGCGCACCGGCGCACGGCATACCGGCACCAAGGCAGGGAGAACCGCCGGGCGGCGTCCAGCAGCTTATCCGCCGGGTAGGCCGATTTCATCCCCCACAGCTCCATGAACTCCCCCCGGCCCTTCCCCGCGTCCAGGTACAGCCGGGCGGTGTACAGCTGGCGGAAGTACTTGCCCATGGCGGCCAGAATCATAATGGGGGCCTGCTGGCTGTGGAGCAGGTCGGCCAGCACCGACGCGGCCTTGTCGAAGTCCTTGCGGGCCATGGCGTCCGTCATCTGGAACACCACCGCGTCCAGCTTGGGGATGACCACCGCGTCCATATCCGCCCGGGTGACCCTGGGGTGGCCGGCATAGGCGGTCAGCTTGCCGATCTCGGAGGCCAGGTCATGCATCAGGTCGCCGCACAGGAAGATGAGGTAACGGGCGTCCTCAGTGTCCACGCTCTTGCCCGCCTTTTTGAACTGACGGCAGATCCAGTCGGTGAGATCCCCCTGCTCCTGGCGCTGGAAGTTCACCACCGCCCCCTCTTTTTTCAGCAGGGCGGCCAGCTTAGACCGCCCGTCCGCCTTGTAGGGCAGCAGGTCGTACACGAACACCAGGCAGCAGTAGTCCGGCAGGGCGGAGAGGATGTCCAGCAGACGCTCCTTTGCCTTGTCCCCCTGGGCGAACAGGTCGAAGTCGGTGACCGTCACCAGAGTGCGCCCGCTCATCATGGGCAGACAGTCCACCGCCTGCTCGATCCAGTCCACCGAACAGTCCTTCCCCCGGGCGGCGTGGAGGTTGAAGTCCTCCAGGCCGTCGGGCAGGATGGCCCGCTTCAGCTGGCCCAGGTAGTAATCCCGGAGGAACGCCTCCTCCCCGTGGAAGATGTAGAGGTTTTTCGGCGCGCCCTCCTTCAGGGCCCGCTTCAGCTCCCGCATGGCGGTGTTGTCCACTTTATCCCGTTTTGGCGGCATGGACGCCGCCCCCTTTCTCAGCAAGTATGAAACCGGTTCTTTCTAATATACCCCCACCCGATCCCCCTGAATCCGCACGGTGACGGTCCCCTCCTGGTCGGTGCGGTGGATCTCCGCGCCCAGCGCCTCTAAACGCTCCAGCGTCTCCGGGGCGGGGTGGCCGTAGGAGTTGTTGGCCCCGGCGGAAATGACCGCCAGCTCCGGGGATGTGGCCCGGAGGAATTCCTCACAGCTGGAGTTTTTGGAGCCGTGGTGGCCCACCACCAGCAGCTCAATGTCGGGGATTGGGCAGTACTTCACCAGCATTTTCTCCACGAAGGCGTCCGCGTCCCCAGTGATCAGCGCGTCAAAATCCCGATAACCGCACAGGATGAACTGGCCGGACTCGTTGGAGGTGCCTCCGCCCAGGGGCGGGAACAGGGTGAGGACCGATTTGCCCAGGGACAGCTCCACCGTGTCGTCCACCATGATGACCTCCGCGCCCTCTGCTTCCGCCAGCTCCAGCAAATAAGCGGCGTCCTCGGGGTCTGTATCGCTTCCGGGAATGGCCACTTTGTCCACCTTCATGCGGTAAAATAACTGCTCCACCCCGTTGAAGTGGTCGCTGTCAAAGTGGGTAAGTACCAGCAGGTCCAGCCGGGCGCGGCCCATGGAAGCGAAGTAGTCGGCGGCGATATCCCCGGCGCCGCGGGAGCCGTCCCCGCCGCAGTCCACCAGCGCCGCCTGTCCGCCGGACAGCAGGGCGGTGGACGACCCCTGGCCCACGTCCAGGGCGGTCACGGTGAGATCGGCGGTCTCCACCTCCAGCCTGCTGAACCCAATGGCGGCGCACAGCAGGACGATCACCCCGCAGACCCAGAGCAGGGGCCGACGGGGCTTCTCCCGGCTGACAAACGCCGTCAGTAACGCCAAGTACACCACCCCCAGCCAGATGACGCAGTACCGGCTGTCGGTACTCAGCGAGGCGAAGGGGAATCTGCCCAGCCACAGCGCCACCCATCGGGCATAATGGCCCAGCAGTCCGGCGATTGCGCCCAAACAGGCGGCGGGGCCGGGGAGGAAAATCGCCAGCGCCCCCAGAACCAGGGCGCACATCATCAAAAGGCTCAGCGCCCACAGCGCCAGCACAGAGGACACCGGGGACAGCAGCAGAATCTGCCCGAAATACAGCGCGATCAGCGGCACGGTGAACAGCATGGCCCCCAGGGAGGTGGACACGCCGGTGAGCGCCGTCCGGGCCGCTTTCCACAGGGCCAGCCGAAGCCGCTTCCCTTTTTCGGGCCGCAGGGGCTTCAAAGGCCCGCACATCCATCGGCGTAGCGGCTCGGAGACCAGCAGGATGCCTGCTACCGAGGCAAAGGACAGCTGCAAGCCCACGCTGGCGGCGGCGATGGGATTTTGAACCAGCAAAATCAGCAGGGCAAGCCCCAGGGCGGAGGGCCCGTCCTCCTCTCTCTGGGCAACGGGCGCGAACAGCAGAGCGCACTGCATGATGACCGCCCGGAACGCCGACGGGGTACCCCCCGCCATGAGTGCATAGAACACCAGCAGCGGGATCATGGCCAGCGCCGCGTTTCGCCGCCGTCCGCACAGGAGCAGCGCCATCTGTACCAGAAAGGAGATATGGAGGCCGGACACCACCGCCGCGTGCATCAGCCCCGCCCGGTTGAAGGCGGAGTAGAGCGTGTCGTCCAGCCCGGACTTGTCCCCCAGGGTGACGGCGGCGGCGATGGGGGCGGCAACGCCGTCAAAAGCGGCGTAAATGCCGTCTCGGAGCTTGCGGGCGCACAGGGCGGGCCAGTGGCGGAAGGGGACGCGCTCTACCGGCGTGACCTCCGGCGGGTCATTGCAGTAGGCCAGCAGATACACGCCCTTGGCGGTGTAATAGGTGGTCTCGTCGCCGTAGGCGTTGGTGGACGGCTTGACCCGGGTCGTGCAGGCCACCCGGTCCCCTGGCTTCAGCCCGCCCCAGTCCGCCGAGCCGTACACCAGCGCGTCCGGGGCGAAAAAGCCGCCGTCCAAATGGACGGTGACGGAATAGCCGCCGATGGAGGTGGGATCGGGATAGGAGGACACCTCGCCGGAGATCGAAACCTCCTCCCCCACCCAGTTTTCCGCCGGGGCACGGAACAGCGCAAAATACGCCCCGGCCCACCCGAAGGCCAGCACACCGCCCAGGCACAGGGCCAGCCCCCGCCGGGAGAACTGGTACAGCGTCCACCGGGACAGCGGGCGCTTGTCCTTGGGGCGGCGCAGGAGGATGGGGTGTTCGTCCCGACCGGGCCGGGTGGCCAGCCACGCCGCCAGCATGAGCCCCAGCAGGGCGGCGGCAATCACCATGGGCACGGGGCCCAGGTCAAAATAACACACCCACAGGCAGGCGGCCCCGAAGCCAGCCGAAAACCAGGCCAGTTTCCGCATACCGC
>CAZCFU010000057.1:4478-7840 GCA_964498005.1 uncultured Oscillospiraceae bacterium
GCGGGACAAGTCAACGCCGGGGAGAAAAATGGCGAAAAGGCTTGCCAGCGGGGGGCGGGTCTGGTATGCTGACAGGGACGAGGAGATGATATCGTGTACATATTCGACCTGGACGGCACCATCACCGACACCAACGGCATCTGGCTGGAGGTGGATCGGGAATTCCTGACCCGCCGGGGGCTGACCCACACCGATGAGTACCGGCGGGTGGTGGAGCGTTCCATTTTCCCCATCGCGGCCCAGTTCACCAGAGACTATTACCACCTGCCCGACACCCCGGAGGACATCATGGCGGAGTGGGACAGCTTGGCGGAACGCCATTACCGGGAGCTGGCACCCTTAAAGCCGGGGGCGGAGGAATTCCTGCGCCAATGCAGGGCCGAGGGCCGTCCCATGGCTATCTTCACCGCCTGCCGCCCCGCCCTGTGCGAAGCAATCCTGGAGCGGTATGGGCTGCGGGGGCTGTTTGGCCATGTGATCTTCGCCGAGGAGATCGGCCTGGAGAAGCGGGATCCCCGGTGTTTCGTGCGGCTGAGCGAGCTGCTGGGTGCGCCGCCCGAGGACTGCACCCTCTTCGACGACAGCCCGGACAACTGCGCCACCGCCATGAAAGCGGGCATGACCGCAGTGGGGGTGTACGACGACTATTACGCCGCCCGCCAGGACGAGCTGAAATCGGTATGCCGCCGGTATGTCCGCTCCCTGGAGGAATTGGTGAAACAATAAGGTTCATTGGCAAACACCTCCCCTGTCACATAGAATGTGGGGCAAAGGAGGTGTTTTACCATATGGAAGAAATGATCCCATGCTCGGTGAAGGATCAGGAGGTGTTCCAGCGGGTGTGGCAGCGGGTGATGGGAGACCGCGACCAGGAGAGCAGCCCCATCCGCTCCGGCCCCCTCAATATGGAGGGCGACCTGTCCTGCGACTGCCTGAAAGCTTTGGCGCGGCAGCAGGGGACCGGCTTCCCCCCGGAGTGTGAGCGCCAGGAGGCACTGGCTCAAGAGCCAGCGGCTCAAGGGCAGCCGGCCCAGCCCATAGAGCCGGAGATGCCCATGGAGCCGGAACCGCCTATTCAGACACCGAACTGCTGGCAGCCCGTGGAAGAGATACCGGGGGAGCAGACCCCCGCCCAGGAGCCCCCGGCTCAAGATCAGCCCGTTCCGGAGGAGCCCTGCGAGGGGTGTGACGGGACAGAGGGCCTGCCCGAGGAGGACGGCCCCGACCGTGGAAACGACCTGCCCCGGCTGTGGGAGGAGCCCCAGCCCGCCGACGACCGCACCGCCCGCCTGCGCCGCCACGTGATGGACGCGCTGGAGGGCTGGCAGTTCTACCGCCACCTGGCCCGGAGGGCCCGGGGGACGGACGCGCGGACGCTGAACGGCATGGCGGGGGAACAGCACAAGGAGGCCCGGAAGCTGTCGGCGGCGTATTTCCTGCTGACCGGGCTGCGGTACTGGCCCTCCGAGCTGCTGGGCGTCCCGGCTATCCCGTCCTACTGGGGGGCGCTGCGCGCCCGCCACCAGGCGGAACAGCGGCAGGAGAACGCCTACCGGCTGGCCGCAGACGACTGGAACGACCCCGATCTGCTGGCGCTGTACCATGAACTCATCGAGGGATGCCAGCGCCGGAGCCACCAGCTGCGGAGCCTGCTGGAACAGGATATTACTTAACCGCGTGTGTGAACGGGAGAGCGCCGGGGCAAAACCCCGGCGCTCTTGATCATGCCAGCTCCTTCCGCAGGATGATCTCCAGCGGTTCACCGGGCAGCAGCAGGGAGCCGCAGTCCACATAGCCGTTTTTGCGGTAAAAGAACTGGGCCCGCTCGTTGGACAGGGTGGAGGTCAGCACCCGCTCGCAGCCGCGCTTTGCCATCTCTTCCTCCCAATGGCGGGTGAGCCGGGTCCCGAAGCCCTTCCCCCTGTATTCCTCCAAAAAATACAGCATATTCATGAAGGGGACCTCGTCCCAGAACAGATTGAACCTGAGCCAGCCGATGAACGCGTCTCCCTCAAATATCACGAGAACTCTTTGGGCGTCTATGCCGCGCTTCAATTCGTCCTCGCTGATGTGGCGGTCATGTTCTTTCAACCGCTCAAAATCCCTTTGGTCAGCGTATCGAATCATGTTTTCATCTCCAATCCTAAGAGCCTGTTTCTGTCAAATCCATCCTGATTGGTAAAGGGTAGAATCAGCGGTATTTTGCCGCCATTTCTTTACCGCTCTCTGCGAAAATCGACCGGGCGGCTGTCTGCACCGTCTCGATCGGGAGTTCTGCCAGCCTGCCGCAGTCTTTGTTCAGGCACGTCTCGAATCCTCTTACTATGCGCGCGGCGGCCATTCCGTGCCCGTTGTCTGCTCTTGCTGCGTCGGACTGACTTACAAAACGTTCCAGCATTCTCCGTTCTCTTGAGTAAATCAGTTCCACCAGCTTGGCCCGGTATTCCAACTCCTCGTTTGTGATGCCCTTATAACGGGCTTGGTCCATGGCGTGCTGGGCTTCATGCTTCAGAAGGGACACCTGGAAATCCTCCGACTCCAGGTCATAAGCGGCTCTGACGCAGTGGATCAGGCCGTCGCCGTTGGACCAGCCGCCAGTACCCGTCTCACCGAAGGAAATGTAGTCCAGCCAGCTTTTCATGATGAACCCGTCCAAGAATTTAACAGCGTAGTCCTGCATGCCCTCCGGCAGCTCCACCGTGTAATGCCTTAGTTCCTCGTCCTTCCATATGTAAGGGCCGTAGTACCCACTGGTTCGTCCCATCAGGGCGTGGAGCGACTTCCGGCGGAATGCCGCTCCGGCCATCTCCTCCAACTCATCCAGCGAAGAGCCGGACGCTGCCCGCAACAGGTCTGACAACCGCTCCCGCAGCCGCCGCTCAGCCTCCTCGGCAGGCAGCTCTAGATAAAAGACGTCCCGATAATATTTTTGATAGACCAGGAGGATCTCGTTCAGCTCCGCGTCCACATCGTAAGTACGGTAGTGTTCCTCCTGATACAAAGCCAAGCCCTTTTGATGCAGCGCCGCCGTTTCCGGGAACTGTTCCAGATACGCCATTGCTGCCCGAAGGTTTCCCTTTACGATCATCCTTTGCAGGACGTCTTTCTCAAATTTCTTCACGGCCAATCCTCCCAAGTTCAATGTTCCAGTTCACATTTTACTACGGGTATTTGCCCGATTCAACACACTTTCGCAAAATCATCGGAGTTTTTATCAGCGGCGCCGGAGTTAAAAAGAGCCCAATAGACCGCCCCTGTACTTTTTTGCGAAACTCTGCTATAATGTGTCCACTTGACGAAAGGGATTGATACATATGCTGACACAGCAGCAGGAGCTGGAATTCTGCCGCCTCCGCCGGGAG
>CAZCFU010000058.1:0-7822 GCA_964498005.1 uncultured Oscillospiraceae bacterium
AAGGGCGCCGCTTTCGTGCGCACCAAGATGAAGAACGTCATCACCGGCGCCGTCACCGAGACATCCTTCAACCCCACCGCCAAGTTCGAGCAGGCCTTCGTGGACCGCAAGGACATGGAGTACAGCTACAACGACGGCGACCTGTACTACTTCATGGATATGGAGTCCTACGAGATGCTGCCGGTGAACAAGAGCGTGCTGGGCGACAACTTCAAGTTTGTCATGGAGAACATGACCTGCAAGGTCATGTCCTACAAGGGCAGCGTGTTCGGCGTGGAGCCCCCCAACTTCGTGGAGCTGGTGGTCACCGAGTCCGACCCCGGCGTCAAGGGCGACACCGCCACCAACGTCACCAAGCCCGCCAAGCTGGAGAGCGGCGCGGAGATCAAGGTGCCCCTGTTCATCAACCCCGGCGACAAGATCCGCATCGACACCCGCACCGGCGAGTATCTTGAAAGGTGCAAGGGCTAATCCAATGACGATTTCTGAAAAAGTGGCCTACATCCAGGGCCTGTTTGAGGGCATGGAGCTGGACAAGTCCGATTTGAAGGTGGCCCGGGTGCTGTCCGAGGTGCTGGACGTACTGCGCGAGGTGGGCCAGCAGCTGGACGGCATGGACGCCGCCATGGATCAGTTCGACGAGGAGCTGGACGCCCTGGGGGACACCGTGGCCGACCTGGAGGAGGCCGTGTTCGACGACGAGGACGAGCGGGACGGCGACTTTGGCGACCTGGACGACGAGGATGAGGATTTCTTCGAGATCCCCTGCCCCACCTGCGGAGAGGATCTGGTGGTGGACGATGAGGCCCTGGCCGCCGGCGTGGTGGACTGCCCCGTGTGCGGCGGCAAGTTCGCCCTGTCCTTTGATGACGAGGGCGACGATTCTGACGACGAATAAGCATGGTAAAGCCCCCCGGCGAGAGCCGGGGGGCTTGCTCTATGAACGGGATCCGCACGGGGATGCCTTACCCCGACGACGGCGGCAGCTTGCGGTACACCGTCCCGTTTTCCGGCGTTATACCCCGGATGGCGAACAGCTCCTCCACGGTGACAAAGTGGAAACCCTTGGCCATCAGCGCGTCCACCACCTGGAGGGCGGTGTCCACACTGGCGGGGTAGATGTCATGAAGCAGGATGATGTCCCCGTCCTGGGCCTTGTCCACGATGACGGCGACCTGTCGTGCGGTGTCGCGGTCGGACCAGTCCTCCGGATCCACGGACCAGAGGATAATGGGGGCCGCCGCCCGGGCCATGCCGGCGGTGCTGATCATGCCGTAGGGTGGGCGGAGCATAAAGCTCTCCCGGCCCAACAGGGCGGTGAGGGTCTCCCGCAAGCTGTCCACCTCGGCGTAGAAGTCGGCGGCATTGAGCTCGGCCAGGGATTTGTGGTGGTAGGTGTGCAGCCCCACCTGGTGGCCTTCGCCCTCTATGCGCTGGAGGAGCAGCTCGTTGCCCTCCACATTTTCGCCGATCACAAAAAAGGTGGCGTGAACGCCCCGCTGGGCCAGGCCGTCCAACAGGATGGGAGTGGTGGACTGCCTGGGGCCGTCGTCAAAGGTGAGGGCCACATAGGGGCCGGCAGGGATCCGCGCATCGCCCATGACCTCCCGATCCGCCTCGGGCGCTTCCCAGGGCCAGCAGGTCACCGCCGTCGACACCAAAAGCAGCAGGGCCAGCGCTCCCGCCGTCAGACGCTTTTTCCAGCTTGCCAAGCCGCCACCGCCTTTCATACGTAACTGTGGTCAGTATATTGTCTGACCCAACTGCCCCGCAGGGGCGGAGCAAATGATTCATAACTGTGGTCAGTATGCGCCCGCGGCCGGGTTTTATACGTTTTTGGCAAAAACAGCGAAGGGCCGGAAAAATTTCCCGGCCCTTCGTTTTTGAAATTTTAAAGAATGATGAGCTGTTTGGGGGAGCGGGTGATGTCGACGCAGCCCTCCTCGGTGAGCAGGATGACGTCCTCGATGCGCACGCCGAACTTCCCGGGGATATAGATGCCCGGCTCGGCGGACAGCAGCGCCCCGGCGGGGATGGGCTTGTCGTTGCGGGTGTGGAAGCCGGGGTTCTCGTGGATCTCGATGCCCAGGGAGTGGCCGAAGCCGTGGCCGAAGTACTCCCCGTATCCCGCGTCCGCGATGACCTTGGCTCCGGCCTCGTGGACCTCCTTGCCGGTGACCCCGGCGTGGGCCGTGGCGATGCCCGCCAGCTGGGCCTTCAGCACGGTGTTATACACCAGCTCCATCTCCTCGCTGGGCTGGCCCACGGCCACGGTGCGGGTCATGTCGGAGCAGTAGCCGCCCACCACACAGCCAAAGTCCATGGTGACGAACTGGCCCTTCTGGATCACGTCCGGGCCGGGGACGGCGTGGGGCTTGGAGCCGTTGGGGCCGCAGGCCACGATGGGGTCGAAGGAGTTGCGCTCCGCGCCCTTGCGGGCCATGATATAGGTCAGCCGCGCGGCCACCTCGCTCTCAGTGAGGCCGGGCTTGATGAAGTTCAGGATCTCCAGCAGGGCCTCGTCGGTGATGCGCTGGGCCTCACGCATGGCGGCCAGTTCGTCGGCGTCCTTCACCATGCGCAGGTCGGTGAGCAGCCCGGAGGCGGGGACAAACTCGGCTTCCACTTCCTTCGTCCAGGCGGTGTGGCTGGCCACGGACATATACTCCTCCTCAAAGCCCAGCTTGGCTATCCCGTGAGCCTTGACCAGCTCCGCGATCCGCTTGCGGTAGGGGTTGTCCGAAGTCCACAGGATCACCTCCGCCCCGGCGATGAGGTTCTGGGCGGACTCGATGTAGCGGGAGTCGGTCCAGTACCAGGTCTTGTCCGGGGTGATAAGGGCCGCGCCCTCCCCGTGGAAGCCCACGGCATAGAACTCGCCGGGTTCGCTGGTGACCAGCATGGCGTCCAGGCCGCGGTCTTTCAGCCGCGCGGCGATTTTTTCAAAATGGGTCATGGGAAACATCTCCTTATATTTGATTGGTCTGAAAACCTTGATACACTTTTTTCATGGTCAGCGCGTCCTCCGCCTGGGTGCCCGCGCTCTCGCAGATGAAGGTGGGGCTCCACCCACGCCGCGCCACGGCCTCCGCCAGCGGAGTCCAGTCCGGGCCGTAGCCCCCGTCGTCGGCAAAGGTGCGGTGGCATTTCTCGCCGCCATTGGGGGTAAATTCGATGTGGGAGAAGTGGCTGTGGAAGCGGCTGGCCCGGTCCGGGCCAAGCACTTCCTCAATACGGCTAAGCATCCGCTCCATGGCTTCCGCCCCATCGTCCGCCCCCAGCGAGCGGGCGTACAGGTGGCCGAAGTCCACGCAGGGCAAAAGCCGCTCGTCCACGGTGCAAAGCTCCAGCACCTCGTCCAAATCGCCCAGCTGGTTGATCTTGCCCATGGTCTCGGGACACAGGGTGATGTGGCCGAAGCCCGCGCCGTCGCAGGCGGCGATGACTTCTTTCAGCGAGCGCAGGGCGATGTCCTGGGCCTCCCGCCGGGTGCGCTTCATCAGCGCCCCGGAGTGGATGACCACCCGTTTCGCCCCCATCCAGTCCGCCACCAGGCAGGCCCCGGTGATATAGCCAATGGTCTTTTGCAGGGCGTCCGGGTCGGGATTGGCCAGGTTGATGAAGTAGGGCGCGTGGAGAGAAAGAATAATACCGTGCTCCGCGGCGGCCAAACCCACCTTGCGGGCGGTGGCCTCCCCCACGTGGACGCCCTTGCCGCACTGGTACTCGTAGCAGTCCAGGCCAATCTCCTTCAGCCATTTCGGTGCGTCCGCCGAGGACTTATAGGGGAAGTTTTCCGCGTTGCCCGCGGGGCCGAAGATGGCGCTCATAGCTTTTCCCCCTTTCCTGACAGCAGCCGGAAGGGAACCTCCACGGCATAGCGCAGATACCGCCCCGGATTGCCCGCCAGCCGGATGGGCTCCACCAGAATGGCGGATACCCCCGCCCGGTTACCCCCCAGCACGTCGGTGAATACCTGGTCGCCCACAATGGCGGTCTGCTCCCGGGTCACGCCCATCCGCTCCATGGCCTTCACAAAGGAGGGCGTCTTGGGCTTGCCCGCGTGGCCGATATAGGGTACGTCCAGCCCCTCGGCGAAAACGCGGGGGCGGCTCTCGTGCCGGTTGTTGGACAGCACGAACAGGGTCACGTCGTGGGCGGCCAAATCGTCCCGCCACGCCTTCAATTTTTCGTCCGGCAGGGGCACGCCGTAGGGGACCAGGGTGTTGTCCAGGTCTGCCAGCAGCAGCTTGAAGCCCCGGCGGGCCAGGGCCTCACCGGTCAGTTCATAGATATCATGGGCCACAAAGCGGGCCCGAAACCATGCCATATTCCACCTTCTATTCCGCCCGGGACGAGCATAGATTGTGATACACGCTGATTGATATAGTATCACGAAATTCTGCCGTTAGCAAGGGGGAACTCCCATGAAAGAGCTATTATTGGCCCTGCCAGCCGGACGGGAGACCCGGGGGCGGAGCTTTGGCCTGACCCCGGCCCACATGGCCTACCGGGTGGGGGTGGGCCCCAAGCTGCTGGGCATCCAACTGCCCCAGGGCCTGCGGGGCGGGCTGATGCAGGTGGACTGCGCCGGGTTCGATGGGGCGGGCGACCCGGTGGGCTGCTGCCGCCAGATCCTGGGGGAGTGCCGCCGCCGCTCCTTCCGGGGCATTGTGTGCGACTTCGAGGGGATGCCGGCGGGCTGTCTGGTCAAGCTGGTGGAGATCCTGGACCGCAACTGCGCCGCCCAGGGCTGGGCGCTGTACGTTCCCGAGTGCTACGCCCCCCATGCCCCCCAGGCCAGGATGCTGATCCCCTCCGCCCTGACCCATGGCACGCTGGAGCGCCGCCTGCAAGAGGCCATAGGACGGTATGGCGCGGAGCGTACCGCCCTGGCGGTGGAGTGGGTGCGGGAGGACTTCCTCCTCCCCGCCCGGGGCAGGGGGGAGCCAGTCTCCCGGGAAACGCTGGAGGAGATGCTCCGCCGCCTGGAGCCGGCAGTATTCCTCGACAAGGGGCTGTGCGCCCATTATTTCACTTACATGAAAGGGCCCCAGGCCCATTTTGTGCTGTTCGATACCCCCCGCTCCATCCGGGAGAAGCTGGGTACGGCAAAACGGCTGGGGATCGCGGCCGCCCTGCTGCCCCAGCCGGAAGTGGAAGAACACCTGGAGGAGATCTTCGGGCCCGACGGCGCGTAAAAAACCCGGCTCCGCTGATGCGGGGCCGGGTTTTTGTCCATCAAATTTCAGCCGTTTCAAGTTCCCGGAGGTGCTTTGCCAGTTCAGCGTGAAACGCGGCGTCAGCCTGACGACCTTCAGCCGATTCAACTTCCTCAAGATGCCTCACCAGCTCGGTGTGAAACGCGGCGTCAGCCTGGAGGCGGTTGGGATGGACGCAGTCATCGTACATCTTCTCGTACAGCCGCAGAAGCTGCTGGTTGGTGGTTTCCCGGCAGCGAACGATGTCCCCAAGGGCTTCCGCCTTGGCTTTGCCCAGGAGGTTTCCCGGTGCGCCACCTTCCCCGCTGTCGCCGTCCCCCATCTGGGAGAGCTGCTGGATGGTATCATGGAGATAACCGGTATCGCTTTGAATGGCGGCGATCTGCTGGAGCAGCCAGCTCAGTTCTACTTTATCGTTCATGTTAGTGTCCTCCAAAATTGTATTTGGCGGGCACGCAAGGCATATCATATTTTTTGAAATGAAGCGTGCCCTGCCGTTTTTGACTAGACCTCTGGCCCGCCGGGGCCAGGTCGCTTCGTATTCGTTGCCCTGCTCATCGACAACGCGAATGTTTTTTTCGATGGGTGTCATCCCCCTGTCTGAATTTTCGCAGGTGTCTTGGACGCCGTTTTTTGTGATGGGTGCCGCCCCCTGTCCAACTGTAGTGTACCACAGCCCGAAACGGCCTGTCAACCCTCAAGGCCCATAGAAAAGGCCCGGCCCCCCGTCGATACGGGGGGCCGGGCGTGCGGCTCACGCTTCATTGCTTGCCGGGAAGGAACTTACTGTATTCAGCATACCACGCCGAGGATAACTTGTCAAGGCTAGCTGTGTGTGTTATACTGATCATCACACCAAAGTTTGGCAGGAGGGGCGTATCATGAACACCTCAGAGCGCCGGGGGCGCGTTTTGGAATATCTGAAGGAGGCCGACTGCCCTCTGTCCGCCACCGCCCTGGCCCAAAAGCTGTCGGTGAGCCGCCAGATCATTGTGGGGGACGTGGCCCTGCTCCGGGCGGCGGGGGAGGGGATCATCGCTACCCCCCGGGGTTATGTGCTGGAGCGGCCCCGGGCGGGCATCGTAGGCACTGTGGCCTGCCTGCACAGCTCGGAGGGGATGGAGCGGGAGCTGACGCTGATGGTGGATCAGGGCTGTACGGTGGAAAACGTCATCGTGGAGCACCCGGTGTACGGTCAGCTCACCGGGCCGCTGGAGCTTTCCTCCCGGTATGATATCGCGGAGTTTATACGAAAAGTTGAGAAAAACGAAGCCCGCCCCCTGTCGGCACTGACGGATGGCATCCATCTGCACACCCTGCGCTGTCCCGACCAGGCCACCCTTGACCGGACGATGGCCGCGTTGGAGCGGGAAGGTTTTTTGGTGAAATAACGGGGCCCGCAACCCACGGTTGCGAAAACTTCCAGCCCCCGCTGGTGGTGCGCAACCGCCTTTTCTGCTACGATAGAGCCATGAAGGAGGTGGCTTTTTCATGAAGCTGAACGAAAAAATTCTATACTACCGCAGGGCGGCCAAGCTGTCCCAGGAGGAGCTGGCGGCTCAGGTGGGGGTGTCCCGGCAGGCGGTGAGCAAGTGGGAGCTGGGCGACGCCACGCCGGAGGTGGACAAGCTGCTGGCCCTGGCGCGGGCCTTTGGGGTGACCACCGACGAGCTGCTCAGCGAGGACGAGCCCGCCGGTTCCCGGGAGCAGACTCCTCCCAGGGAGGAGCCGCCCGTCTATACCGTCCCCAGCACCCCCGCGCCGGACAATTTCGACAAGGCCACAGGGCTTATCGGCCGTCTGCTGCGGCGGTACGGCTGGCTGGCGGGGGTGTACATCGCCATAGGCGGGCTGCCGTTCACCATCATCGGAGCCCTGGCCCGGTGGGGCTTTGGGGCCATGTTCGCCGCATCCAGTGATGCAATGGTCGATTTTGGCGGATTTGGCAGCTTGGGAGACGTGCAGTTTTCTCCCGGCACCCCGCCGGAGCTGCAGCAGGCGATCCTGGAGCAGTTCGGGCAGATCGGGCAGGCCCCGAACTTTTCTGTCTCCGTCTCTCCCCCGGATGGCATACAGAGCTTTTTCCTGGGCTTTACCACAGTCATTATCGTTGTCGGTGTGGTTATGATGATCACCGGGACAGCGCTGGCGGTGTACCTTTACCGGAAGGGGAACAAAAAAACTGATTTTGGGTAAAACGACGGTTGACATTTCCACCCCAGCCTGTATAATAGTCCGCACAGGTGTCTTGACACCTGTGCGGACTTATTTTTTCAGCTTGAGGGTGAGGAAATGGAAGTAATCAAGGCATTCCTGAAACGCAAGGACATCGTCATCTCCGGCAAGCGCTATGGCATTGACGCGCTGGGGGCCATGGCCCAGGGCCTGTTCTGCTCGCTGCTCATCGGCACCATCGTCAAAACCCTGGGAGAGCAGACAGGGCTGCAATTCCTGGTGGATGTGGGCAATTACGCCTCCGCCATGAGCGGCGCGGCCATGGCCATTGCCATTGGCTGGGCGCTGAAGGCCCCGCCGCTGGTGCTGTTCTCCCTGGCCACGGTGGGCTACGCCGCCAACGCCCTGGGCAGCACCAGCCTGGT
>CAZCFU010000059.1:0-7807 GCA_964498005.1 uncultured Oscillospiraceae bacterium
GGCCCTGGAGCTGCTGCTCACCCGGGACGAGGAGCGGGGAGAGGCCCTGGCCCACGCCCTGTGCCGCCTGAACCGGGAGCGCCAAACCATTGAGCAGGACATCTATGACCAGTGCGTCAGGCTGCTGGAGGCGCGGCCCGAGCTGGCCGCCCCCGCCATTGTGCTGGCGGGCGAGGGCTGGCACCAGGGCGTGGTGGGCATCGTGGCCTCCCGGCTGGCGGAAAAATATTCCTGCCCCGCCATGATGATCAGCCTGGAAAACGGCCAGGGCAAGGGCTCCTGCCGCTCCTTCGGCGGGTTCAACCTGTTCGCCGCGCTGGAGCGGTGCGCCCATCTCTTTGACGCCTACGGCGGCCACGAGATGGCGGCCGGCTTCACCATTCCGGAGGAGAATATCCCCGCTTTCCGGCTGCTTATCTGCCAACTGGTGTCCGACTACGCTGGGGGAGAGCCCATGGAGGCCGCCATCGACGTGGACGCGGAGGTGGACGACTGCGCCCTGCTCAGCGCCCCCCAGGTGGAATCTTTGTCCGCCCTGGAGCCCTTCGGCTCGGGCAACCCAAAGCCGGTGCTGCTGCT
Organism: uncultured Oscillospiraceae bacterium; assembly: GCA_964498005.1. GTDB lineage: Bacteria > Bacillota > Clostridia > Oscillospirales > Oscillospiraceae > Enterenecus. The sequence continues at coordinate 580 of CAZCFU010000059.1, forward strand.
GCGGGGGGCCTGTGTGACCTCCTGCTGCGACGTGGGAAGCGGGCGGCATTTAAAAATGAGGCTGCGGCGGGACGGGGTAGTGCTGGACGCCATCTTCTTCTCCGCCAATTCCGCCGCCTGCGGCGTGTCCTCCGGGGATCGGCTGGACGTACTTTTTACCCCCCAGATCAACGAATTCCGGGGCAGCCGCGCCGTGCAGCTCCAGCTGTGCGACCTGCGCCCCGCCCCCACCCGGGCCGCGCTGGAGCAGGAGCTGTTCCTGCGCCTTCAGGAGGGGGAGGAGCTGTCCCGGTGGGAGGCAGGGCTGCTGCTGCCCTCCCGGCAGGACTTTGCCCGACTGTGGCGGTTTTTGGAGCATAACGCCATCGGGGGCTGGATGGACGCCGGCCCCGCCCTGCTGCGCCAGGCCGCGCGCCGGCCCGACGGACACACCGCCTATGGCCGCACACTGGTCTGCCTCTATGTGATGGGAGATCGGGGGCTGATCCATCTGGAGCAGGATCGGCTTCGGCTGTGCCGCCCCGAGGACAAGGTGGATCTGGAGCAGGCCGCGCTGATGCGCAAGCTGCGGGCCTTTTTGGACGAGAGCTGACCGGGCATATGCCCGAGGGGCCCCGCAAAAGCCCAGCAAGGAGGAATCATCATGGATCTGGCCCATGAGAGATATGAGGATCTAGAAAAAAAGATACTGGCCACCACCCCCAACGCGGATGTGGAGCGCATCCGCGCCGCCTTTGAATACGCCAACGACCACCACGGGCCCCAGCTTCGCAAGAGCGGCGAGCCCTATATCATCCACCCCATCGCCGTGGCGGAGATCGTCAATGAATTGGAACTGGATCAGGACTCCATCGTCGGCGCCCTGCTCCACGACTGCATCGAGGACACCGACTCCACCCACGGCGACATCGCCAGGCTGTTCGGCGTCCAGGTGGCCGACCTGGTGGATGGCGTCACCAAGCTCACCCGGATGCAGTACACCTCCCGGGAGGACGAGCAGATGGAGAACCTGCGCAAGATGTTCATGGCCATGGCCAAGGACGTGCGGGTCATCCTCATCAAGCTGTGTGACCGGCTGCACAATATGCGCACCCTCCAGTACCAGTCCGACGCCAAGCAGAAGGAAAAGGCCCTGGAGACCATGGAGGTATACGCCCCCATCGCCCATCGCTTAGGTATGCAGAAGCTGAAATGGGAGCTGGAGGATCTGGCCCTGGAGTACCTGGATCCGGTGGGCTTCCACGACGTCAAGGCGGAGCTGAACAGCATCACCACCCTCCACGCGGGCTTCCTGGACAATATGCAGGCCCACATCGAGGGGCGTCTGGCGGAGGAAGGCGTGCGGTGCAGGGTCTATGGGCGCTTAAAGCACATCTATTCCATCTACCGCAAAATGTACGCCCAGAACAAGACGCTGAACGAGATCTTCGACCTGTACGCCTTCCGGGTCATCGTGGAGGACATCCCCGCCTGCTACAACGTGCTGGGCTGCATCCACGACATGTTCAAGCCGGTGCTGGGCCGGTTCAAGGACTATATCGGCACCCCCAAGCCCAACGGCTACCAGTCGCTGCACACCACCGTGGTGGGCAAGGACGGCATCCCCTTCGAGGTACAGATCCGCACCTGGCAGATGCACCAGACCGCCGAATACGGCGTGGCCGCCCACTGGAAATACAAGCAGGGGCTGGCCAACAGCAAGCTGGGCACGGAGCGGGAGTTCGAATGGGTGCGCAAGCTGCTGGAGAGCCAGCAGGACACCGACCCGGACGAGTTTGTCCGCACCCTCCGGGTGGATATGTTTTCCGACGAGGTGTTCGTGTTCACCCCCAACGGGGACGTGAAGAGCCTGCCCGCCGGGGCCACCCCCATCGACTTCGCCTATTCCATCCACTCCGCCGTGGGCAACTCCATGACCGGGGCCCGGGTGAACGGGCGCATCGTCACCTTCGAGACGCCGCTGAAAAACGGCGATATTGTGGAGATCATCACCTCCAAGTCCGCCCGGGGCCCCAGCCGGGACTGGATGAAGATCTGCAAATCCAACGAGGCCCGCAACAAGATCCGCCAGTGGTTCAAAAAGGAGCGCCGGGAGGAGAACATCGCCACCGGCCGGGCCATGTTCGAGTCGGAGCTGAAGCACGCCGGGCTGACCCTGTCCGCCATCACCGCCAGCTCCGATCTGCTGGACACCCTGCTTAAGCGGGTGCGGTTCGGCGCGCTGGACGAGCTGTACGCCGCCATCGGCTACGGCGGTCTGTCCGCCCAGAAGGCCGCCGGACGCATCAAGGAGGAGATGACCCGCCTGGGCCGGCTGGAACGCCAGCGGGCGGAAGCCGAGGCCATGCAGGCGGCGGTCTCCGCCGGGGAGACGGTGTATCCCTCCACCGCCAAGGGCTCCGTCCAGGTCCCCCGCCGCTCTACCAGCGGCATCATCGTGGAGGGGCTGGACAACTGCATGGTGAAGTTCTCCAAGTGCTGTACCCCGGTTCCCGGCGACCCGGTGGTGGGCTTCATCACCAAGGGCTATGGCGTGTCCATCCACCGGCAGGACTGCCCCAACGCCGACCCCGCGCGGCGCAAGTCGGAGGAGCAGGGCCGGTGGGTGAAGGTGTCCTGGGCGGACACCGGGGACTCTACCTTCCGCACCTCCATCGAGATCTCCGCCAAGGATCGGGACGGCCTGGCCCTGGACGTGGCCATGGCCCTGTCCGCCCAGAAGGCAAAACTGAACAACCTGTCCGCCCGCAGCCAGCCCGACGGCTACGCCATCATCAACCTGGAGCTGGCCGTCCAGGGTCAGGATGAGCTGACCCGCATCATCAACAAGCTCTCCCAGATCAACGGGGTGTTCCTGGTCAAGCGGGCGGGGGGGTAGGTCGCCAAAAGGCGACCGGGACGGTCGTTGCGCCGCAGGCGCAATGACGGTCCCCTGTCATTGAGGAAAGCGTGGGAAATCCTTTTACAAGGAGTCTGATCTTCTATGTCCGACTGCAAGTTCCAGCCGCTGCTCTTCGGCGGCGACATCAACGTATACAGCATGGCCCGGGCCTTCCATGAGGCCTACGGGGTCAAGAGCATCGCCTTCGGCAAATTTGTGTCCTTCCCCTGCTCCTACAGCTCCATCATCGACTACCGCCCCTGCCTGGAAAACGAGGACGCGGATGTGTTCCTGCGCAACGTCAAGAACGTGGCGGCGGAGTGCCGGGACAAGACGGTGCTGGTCATCGGCTGCGGGGACAGCTATGTGAAGCTGTGTGCCCATCTCAAGGATCAGTTCCCCGCCAATGTCAAGTGCAACTATATCAGCGGGGAGATGCTGGACAAGCTCACCGATAAGGAGCGGTTCTACGCCCTGTGCGACAAGTACGGCATCGACCATCCGGCCACCTTTGTGTACTCGGGGGACATGGGCCACGACTTTGAGCTGCCCTGGGGTGCCCCCTATGTGGCCAAGCCCGCCGACGGCGTGGCCTACTGGGCCACCGGCCACAGGGAGCTGAAAAAGGTGTACATCTGCCAGTCCTGGGACGAGCTGCTCTCCGCCCTGGACGAGGTGTACGCCGCGGGCTACCCGGGCAAAATGATCCTCCAGGAGTTCATCCCCGGGGATGACACCTATATGCGGGTCTTGACCAACTACTCCGACACCCACGGCAAGGTGAAGCTGATGTGCCTGGGCCATGTGCTGCTGGAGGAGCACTCCCCCCACGGCATCGGCAACCACGCCGTCATCATCACCGAGCACGACCAGGGGCTGTGCGATAAGATCCGGGGGATGCTGGAGGACATCGGCTACGTGGGCTTCTCCAACTTCGACATCAAGTTTGACCAGCGGGACAGCAAATACAAAGCGTTTGAGATCAACACCCGCCAGGGGCGCAGCAACTACTATGTCACCGGCTCGGGGCACAACATCGCCCGGTATCTGGTGGGCGACCTGATAGAGGGCAGAGACCTGCCCCTGACGGTGGTCGAGAACCGCTCCATCTGGCGGATGATCCCCCGGCGGCTGGCCTACAAGTTCATCCCCAAGCGCTACCACGGCGAGATGAAGGCGCTGTTCAAGGCTGGGGCCGACCACCACTCCATGGAGTACCGTCCCGACTACACGCCCAACCGCGTCTGGCGCGTCTGGAAAAACCACATCGGCAACTATGTGCGCTTTGGGAAATACTGCAAAAAGCCAGATACTTGACCCCTTTTCTTGAAAGAAACTTGCCCGAAAGGACTTTAAGCCCGCCGGCGGTTTGGGTATAGAGCTTGTTCCATCCCCATCCGGCAGCGGTGAGCCAGGGAAATTATGATGAACAAAAACATTGTTTTGATCGGCATGATGGGCTGCGGAAAGACCACTGTCGGTAAATTATTGGCCCGGCGGTTTGACCGCCCCCTGGTGGACACCGACGCGCTGATCGAACAGCGCCAGGGCCGCTCGATCCCGGATATATTTGCCCAGGACGGCGAGGCGTATTTCCGCGCCCTGGAGCTGGAGCTGTGCCGGGAGATCGGCGAACTGGAGGGCCTTATCATCGCCTGCGGCGGCGGCCTGCCCACCCAGGACAAAGCCATCGCCGCGCTGAAGCAAAACGGCCTGGTCTTTTGGCTGGACCGGGACCCCGGGGAAACCTACTATGGCCTGGATACAGCAGGCCGCCCTCTGGCGCAGGCGGGCCGTGAGGACTTTTTAGCGCGTTACGCCGTTCGGTCTCCCATCTACCACCGCTGGGCGGACTTTTTCATCATTAGACCCGAAAGCGCCCAATATGCTGAAAATCGCATTTCCACCATCTATCTGGAGGTGTCCGAAGCGTGAAATTCCTCATCATCAACGGCCCCAACCTGAACCTGCTGGGCAAGCGGGAGCCGGGCATCTATGGCGATCAGAGCTATGAGGCCCTGTGCGCGCTCATCCGGGAGCACGCCGCCGCCCACGGCTCCACGGCGGACTGTTTCCAGTCCAACCACGAGGGGGCCATCATCGACCAGATCCACGCCGCCGACGGCGTGTACGACGCCATTGTCATCAATCCCGGGGCTTACACCCACTACAGCTACGCCATCCTGGACGCGCTGAAGGCGGTGGACGTTCCCGCCTACGAGGTGCACATCAGCCACATCGACCAGCGGGAGCCCTTCCGGGCCGTGTCCGTCACCGCCCCCGCCTGCGTGGGCCAGCTGTACGGCCACGGGTTTAACGGCTACCTCATGGCCATGGACTGGTTTCTGGAGGGCGGAGCATGAGGCTCCAGGTGATCGGCGACCCGGTGCTCCACTCCAAATCGCCCGTCATCCACGGGGCCATGCTGGAAGCGCTGGGGCTGGATATCGACTACACCGCCCATGTGGTGCGCCGGGGGGAGCTGCCCCAATACCTGGCCTGGGCAGAGGAAAACGGTGTCACCGGCTTCAATGCCACCATGCCCCACAAGGAGGATCTGCTCCCCCTGCTGGATAAAATCGACCCCGCCGCAAAGGCCGTGGGCGCGGTAAACACCGTCTGTCTCCGGAATGGGAAATGGGTGGGCTTCAACACCGACGGCGGCGGCGCGGTGGCCGCGCTGAGGGACGGCTTGGGCATTGACCCCGCTGGGCTGACCGTCACCCTGCTGGGGGCGGGGGGCGCGGCAAAGGCTGTGGCCCTGGCGCTGTCCCAGGCTGGCGCGGAGCGGGTTTTTGTATGCAACCGCACCCTCGCCCGTGCCCGGGAGCTGTGCGCTCACGCCCCCCTGGGCCGGCTGTCCCCCGCCGGGTTTGATATGGGCACCCTGCGCCGTATGGCGGAGCAGTCCCAGCTTCTGGTGAACTGCACCAACCTGGGGATGGAGGGCTGTCCCGCCCAGTTCGAGGGCTTCTCCTTCCTGGACGCCCTGCCCCCGGACGCCGGAGTGTTTGACCTGATCTACCACCCCGCTGAAACGGAGCTTTTGACCCATGCCCGCCGCCGGGGTCTGCGGACGCTGAACGGCCTTCCCATGCTGGTGAACCAGGCGGTGCTGGCCCTGGAGCACTTCCTGGACCGCCCCCTGGATCGCAGGGTCATGGCCGGGGCGGCCGCCGCGGCCTTGGCTCCTCTTCCTTGAACTGTTCGTTGACACCAAAAACAGCATCGCGTTTGAAAAGAGTATGATATGCAAATGAAGCATGAAACTAAATTAGGCGTTTTGGGCGGCATGGGCCCCCAGGCCACCCAGGTATTCTACCAGTTTGTGCTGGATCGCACCGACGCGGCAAGGGATCAGGATCACCTCCCCGCCGTCATCCTGTCCGACACCGGCATCCCCGACCGCACCGCCGCCATCCTCTCCGGGGACACGGAGGAGCTGTACCAGCGGCTGCTGAAGGACGCGAAGACGCTGGAAGCCTGCGGCTGTACCGTGCTGGCCATTCCCTGCAACACCTCACACTACTTCGCCGACCGGCTCCAGGGGGACATCGGCGTACCCATCATCCATATGCTGCGGGAGGCCGCCGCCGCCCTGGCCGCCCAGGGCAAAAAGCGCCCCGGCATCCTGGCCACCGACGGCACCATCCAGACCGGGCTGTACCAGAAGGAGTGCGCCGCGGTGGGGATGGAGGCGGTGGCCCCCGACCCGGACACCCAAAAGCTGGTCATGTCCATCATCTATGACGAGATCAAGCAGGGGGAGAAGGGCAGCCGGGAGAAGTTCGCCCACATCGACAAAGCCATCCGCCGGGCCGGGTGTGACTGCGCCATCCTGGCCTGCACCGAGCTGTCCGTGTTCTCTACCTACCACCCGCTGCCCTCCTTCTACCTGGACGCCATGATGGTCATGGCGGAGCGGGCGGTGGAGCGGTGCGGCTATCCCCTGCGCACCATTTGATTGTTTGGAGGCCACTGTTATGGACTTAACGCGCTTCCCCCTGGGGGATTATTGCGCCCTGCTGGACAAGCTGGGCCTGCTGGCCGCCCCCCTGCCCGCTGACCTGGATCTGGGCCGCGCGGTGGAGCTGGTGTCCTACAGCTCCCAAGAGGTACTTCCCGGCACCCTGTTTATCTGCAAGGGCGCCCATTTCAAGCCCGAGTATCTGGCGGACGCCGCCCGCCGGGGCGCCTTTGCCTATGTCAGCGAGACGGCCTATCCGTCGGTAGATCTGCCCTGCGTCCAGGTTGCCGATATGCGCCGCACGCTGGCGCCCCTGGCGGTAAAATACTACAATGACCCGTCCCAAACGCTGAAGGTCATCGGCGTCACCGGCACCAAGG
>CAZCFU010000060.1:0-7793 GCA_964498005.1 uncultured Oscillospiraceae bacterium
TTCGCCATGGGCCGCAGCTCCAACGCCAGTCTGCTCCGGGTGGACACCGTGTTTACCCTCCTGCGGGACACTGGCATCGGCGGCGATTGGTACGAGCTGATCCTGTCCGGTGGGATCACCATTCTGGCCGGGGTGCTGCTGTTCCTGTTCCTGGGCACCCGGCTGGGCCTGTCCATCCGGGCCACCGGCGATAACCGGGACATGGTGCGGGCCTCGTCGGTGAACCCGGCCTACACCGTCACGGTGGGCCTGTGCATCTCCAACGCCCTCACCGCGCTGTCCGGGGCGGTGGTGGGCCAGGGCCAGAAAACCGTGGACATCAACATGGGTACCGGCATCGTGGTCATCGGCCTGGGCTGCCTGATCATCGGCGAGACGGTGTTGGGCCGCCGCACCATCGGCAAGGGCATCATCGCCGTCATGGTGGGCTCCATGATCTACCGGTTCATTTACGCCATCGTGTTCTACACCAAGGTGGTGCCCATCGAGTGCCTGAAGCTGTTTATCGCCTTGGTGGTGGCCCTGGCCATCGCCGCCCCCACCATCAAGGAGGGCGTGGGCTTCCAAAAGCGCAGGCTCGTTGCGGGCCGGAAAGGGGGACGCTGAGATGCTGCGGATCGACGATATCTCCAAAACCTTTAACCCCGGCACTGTCAACGAAAAGACGGCGCTGTCCCATGTGTCCCTGCACCTCCAGCCCGGAGATTTCGCCTCCATTATCGGCTCCAACGGGGCGGGCAAGTCCACCCTTTTGAACGCCATCGCGGGCAGCTTTACGGTGGATAGCGGCTCCATCGCGCTGGATGGGAAAGACATCACCTTTATCCCAGACCACAAGCGCAGCCGGGTCATCGGGCGGCTGTTCCAGGACCCGCTCCGGGGCACCGCGCCGTCTATGACCATCGAGGAAAACCTGGCCCTGGCTTATCTGCGCTCTGCCCATGGGAAAGCGCCCTTCAGCCGGATCACGAAAAAGGATAAGGAATTTTTTGCCGAGAAGCTGAAGCTGCTGGGCATGGGGCTGGAGGATCGGATGCGCCAGCCGGTGGGACTGCTGTCCGGCGGTCAGCGCCAGGCGCTGACCCTGCTGATGGCCACCTTGGTCACCCCCAAGCTGCTGCTGCTGGACGAGCACACCGCCGCCCTGGATCCGGGTACGGCGGAAAAGGTGCTGGAGCTCACCCGCGCCATCGTCGCGGAAAACCACATCACCTGCCTGATGGTCACCCACAACATGAAGCAGGCCCTGGAGTTGGGCAGCCGCACCTTGATGATGGCGGACGGGAACATCGTGCTGGACGTCTCCGGCCAGGAGCGCGCGGGCATGACGGTGGACGATCTGCTCCGCCGGTTCAAGGCGGGGACAGGGAAGGATCTGGACAACGACCGGATCCTGCTGTCCGATTGAAAAACGCGCAAAGCGGCCCTCACCTACGGTGAGGGCCGCTTTTTGATCTTTGATGGCGTTTGATGGGCAAAAGAAACCGCCCACGCCTTGCGGCGCGGGCGGTCTCCCGGTTCGAAACATTGGAGGAAAAGTTTTGTGGTTTGCGGTAGCTAACTGATGGAATTAGGATAGCACAGGCTAACCGATTTGTCAAGAGTGCACGCAAAAATTTTTCTGGATTTTTTCACCGGGCCGCGGCTTCTTCCCAAGGGGAGAAAAATGTGGTATAATATCCGAAAAGAGCGCGGAGAAGGTGAGCGGCATGGAGCGGAACAAAAAACGGGTGCTGGTGGCCATGAGCGGCGGGGTGGACTCCAGCGTGGCGGCGTATCTCCTTCAAGAGCAGGGATACGAGTGCATTGGGGTCACCATGAAGCTGTTTGGCAATGAGGCGGTGGGGCTGGACAAGGGCCACCCCTGTTGTACGCTGGACGATGTGGAGGACGCCCGGGAGGTGGCCCGCCGCATGGGTATTCCCCACTATGTGTTCAATTTCTCAGAGGATTTTGAGGAGAAGGTGATCCGCCGGTTTGTGGACGCCTACGAGCGGGGGGAGACCCCCAACCCCTGCATCGACTGCAACCGGTTTTTGAAGTTCGACAAGCTGCACCGCCGGGCCCAGGAGCTGGGGTGCGAGTATATCGCCACCGGCCATTATGCCCAAATTGTGGACGACGGGGTGGGCGGCTTCCGCATGACCAAGGCCGCCGACCTGAGCCGGGATCAGAGTTATGTGCTCTATCCCATTCCCCGGGAGCAGTTGGGCCGAACCCTGTTCCCGCTGGGCGGGCTGACCAAGGGGGAGGTGCGGCAGATCGCGGAGCGGGAGGGCTTCGTCAACGCCCGCAAGCACGACAGCCAGGACATCTGCTTCGTTCCCGACGGGGATTACCTGGCCTTCATGGAGCGCTACACCGGCAAGACCTACCCTGCCGGGGACATCATCGACCAGGCCGGCAAGGTGGTGGGCCGCCACCGGGGCGCGGCGGGGCTCACCATCGGCCAGCGCCGGGGGGTGGGGGTGTCGTCGTCAGGGCGCATCTATGTGTGCGATAAGTGCATGGCGGACAACACCGTCACCGTGGGCCCGGAGGAGGCGCTGTACTCCGGCGCTTGCGCCGCGGCGGACTGGAACTGGCTCATCGAACCGCCGCCGGGGCCCCTCCCGGCCCTGGCCAAGACCCGCTACCGCCAGACAGAGCAGCCCGTAACCGTGATCCCGGCAGGGGAGCGGGTGCGGCTGGAATTCGCCCAGCCCCAGCGGGCGGTGACGCCCGGACAGGCGGCGGTGGCATATGACGAAAACGGCGCCGTGCTGGGCGGCGGCACCATTGTGGAAGTGATCAAATAACAAACCGGGTGCGTGTGGAACGCACCCGGTTTTTGTCATTGCAATGGCTTACGCCAACTTTTCGTCCAAATGTGCCGCCTTCAGCGCCTTGTGGAGCGCTGCGCCCAGGATGGGGGCAAAGACCACGGCCACGATGCCGTTGAACAAGGAGGAGGGGATCTTCTCCAGCACTCCCAGCCAGGCCGCCTCGGCAGTCAGGCCCTTGATGAGCAGGCCGTTGTAGAAAAAGCTCTTGGCCAGATAGACCACGATGTAGCTCACCGCCGCCAACCCGCTGGCCACTACCTCGTTGACGTAATTGCTCTTGCCCTTGAACACCTTAAAAAATACCGCCCCAGCCACCAGGCCGTACACGCCCTTGAGAACAAAGGTGATGGGGAACTCGGCGAACCGGGTGGGATCCAGCAGCAGATCATACAGGGCGGAGCCCAGCCCGGAGCCCAGCGCTCCCCACCATGGCCCCAGCAGCAGGCCGGATAGCGCACACATCACATTGCCCAGGTGAAAACGACTGGTGCCCAGAATGGACGGAATCTGGATCTGGAGATAAGAACCCACGGCCACCAGCGCCGCCATGACGGCGGTCATGCACAGCTTGGTCAAAATCTGGTTGTTTTTGGATTGATTCATGGTTGACAACTCCTTCCGGGGCCGTGTTTGACAACCCCTCGTTCTGGTGCTATTATAGTGGAAACTGGCATGGTTTCCAGTCTCAGTTTTCGACTTTTTTATGGGGTCAATTTGGAGGTGCTGCCCATGCCCGACTCCTTCCCCCTCCCCGTATTCACCGGGGACGCGCCGCTGTACGACCAGCTCTACCGCCACATCGCCGCCGCCATTCAGTCCGGGGCGCTTTCACCTGGGAGCAAGCTGCCCTCCAAGCGTCGGCTGTGCGCCCTGGCCGGGGTGAGCATGAGCACCGTGGAGACCGCCTACTCCCTGCTGGCGGCGGAGGGCTACGTGCTGGCCAAGCCCCGCAGCGGCTATGTGTGCGCCGATCTGCTGCCCCCGGCCCCTGCCGCCCCCGCGTCCGTTCCGGAGACGGCCCCTGTCCCCACTCCCAAGTGGGCCTATGACTGCTCCACTTCGGCGGTGGACACGTCGGCGTTCCCGTTCTCCTCCTGGGCACGGATCACCAAGGAGGCGGTGTACGAGAACCCCGGCCTGCTCCAGCGGGGCCACCCGCAGGGGGACCCCCCCCTGCGCACCGCGCTGGCGGAGCTGTTGGCCCAGTACCGGGGGGTTCGCTGTTCCCCAGAGCAGGTGGTGGTGGGGGCGGGGGCGGACTATCTGCTGTCCCTCCTGCTCCAGCTTTTGCCCGAGCACAAGGCCATTGCCCTGGAGGATCCCGGCTACCCCGCCGCCTACGCCGCGGCCTCCCTCCATGGGCGGGAGGCCGTCCCCATCCCGGTGGACGGGGAGGGGATGTGCCCGGAGGCGCTGGAACGATCGGCCGCGGGGCTGGCCTATGTGGTTCCCTCCCACCAATTCCCGCTGGGGGTGACCATGCCCGCCGGACGGCGCAGCCGCCTGCTCCACTGGGCGGCGTCGGCCCCGAACCGCTGGCTCATCGAGGACGACTATGACAGCGAATTCCGCTACTCCTCCCGGCCTATCCCGGCCTTGCAAGGGCTTGACCGGGCGGGGCGGGTGGTGTATATGGGCACCTTTTCCCGCTCCATTGCCCCGGCTATCCGTGTGGCGTATATGATCCTGCCCCCCGAGCTGTTGGAACGCTACCGCTCCACTTTTTCCCACGGGGCCTGCACCGTTTCCCGGTTCGAGCAGGAGAGTCTGCGCCGCTTCCTGGCCCAGGGGCTGTACGGGCGGCACCTGCGGCGGACAGGGAACCTGTACCGCAAAAAGTGCGCGCTCTTTGCCGGGGCGCTGGCGGAAATTCCCGGCGTGACCGTCTCGGGCGCGGACGCGGGACTGCACTTCCTGGTGACGCTTCCCCGGCTGACCGAGGGGGAGCTGGTGGCACGGGCGGCGGCCAAATCGGTGGGCATCCACCCGCTGAGCCGCTACTGCCATGCCGTGGAGCCAAAGCCCTCTACGGTGGTGCTGGGCTTCGCGGGGCTGACGGAACAGGAGCTAAGCGAAGCCGCCGCTCTGCTGAAGGAGGCGTGGGCATAGATAAGCCTTGACAAAGGCCGCCACCCGTCCTATAATATACTTGTTCAATAAGTACATTATAGGACGGGTGTTTTTACGTGGAAATCATCATCAGCAGCAACACCAGCAAGCCGATTTATGAGCAAATAACGTCGCAGTTCAAAGCAATGATCATGCGCGGCGAATTGCGGACAGGCGACCCGATTCCCTCCATGCGGGCGCTGGCAAAATCCCTTCATATCAGCGTGATCACGGTCCAGAGGGCTTATGAGGACCTTCAGCGCGACGGATTTATTGAGACCACTGTGGGGCGGGGCAGCTTTGTGTCGGCGCAAAACCGGGATTTTGTCCAGGAGGAACAGCAGCGGCAGGCGGAAAACCATTTACAGCAGGCGGCTGATATTGGGCGGACGTACGGGATACCGCTCGGTAAATTGGTGGAACTGTTGACCATGTTCTATCAGGAGGAGGGATGATTTATGGACGCAATTCTGCAAATAGACAAGCTGACCAAACGCTATCCCGGGTTTTGCCTGGATGGGCTGTCCCTGACTGTCCCCAGCGGAGCAATTGTGGGTTTGATCGGTGAAAACGGGGCGGGAAAAACCACCACGATCGATCTGGTCATCCATGCCATTGAGAAGGACAGCGGCGAGATCCGCATTTTCGGAAAAGATAACATCGTCCATGAAAAAGAACTCAAACAATGCATTGGCATGGTGCAGGATACGTGCAATCTCCCCCGTATGTTTACCATTTCCGATATTGAAACAGTGATGGGCCGCATTTATACCGGTTGGGACAGGGATCGATTTCGGGCGCTCACTCAAAAATTCGATCTTCCGGCAGGGCAGGAGATATGGACGTTCTCAAAGGGAATGAAGGTCAAGCTGAACTTTGCGATTGCCCTGGCGCATCATTCCAGGCTCTTGCTTCTGGATGAAGCGACCAGCGGCCTGGACCCTGTGGCGCGCGACGAGATCCTTGACCTGCTCCTGGGCTTTGTGCAGGACGAGGGGAACAGCGTTCTGCTTTCCACGCATATCACCAGTGACCTGGAAAAAATCGCGGACTACGTCGCCTTTCTCCACAAGGGGAAGCTGCTGTTCCGCAAGCCCAAGGACGAGCTGATTTATCACTACGGCATTGTCCACTGCGGGGCGGAGCAATTTGCGAATATGGACAAAGAAGATATCGTCGCATGGCGGAAACAGGATTACGAACACCAGGTTTTGGTAGCAGACCGTGAGGGCGTGGCCAAGAAGTATCCCGGATATATCATTGATCCCGCCGCGCTTGACGACATCATGCTTTTATATATTAAGGGGGAGAGGACATGACAGGGCTTGTGGCCAAGGACTTTATTGTATTCAAAAAGCGGTTCGCCCCGCTGTACAGGATTGCCTGCGCGGCGCTGCTGGTCTTTGTGATCCTGTTGTTCCCCAGTGAGGGTACGGGATACACTGCGCTCTGTCTGCCCATGATCGGTATGGCTTTCCTGACCGAGATCGTTAAGGTGGATGAGCAAAGTGACTGGAAGGACTACCTCCCCGTTCTGCCTATTACGAACCGCGATATCGTGTTGAGCCGATATGTGTTCTGCGGGCTGCTTCTGGCTGCGGTCTCCCTCATCAGCTTTGCCGCGTGCGCCGCCTCCGCCGCGATCCACCAGTTTACACTGGCAGACGTCATGCCAAATTTTGTTTTGGGTGTCTGGTTTGGTGTGCTGATGATGTGCGTCAGCATCCCCAGCGGATATTTTTTCAAAAACGAGATCTGCACAGGAACTATGATGTGGTGCCTCCTTGCCCTTGGGATTGCCCGGGGCACAGGGGCCGACCTGGAGCTGGTGGGGGCCGGCACGCCTGCCGTAACGGTTCTGCTCCTGCTGTCCGCCGTGGTGATGCTGTGTGTTTCCTTTGTGGTGTCGCTGTGGATTTACAGCACAAAGCGTTATCAGAAGATGAAAATGAGGACAGCTCAAAGAGCGTGAAGCTTCTGTGTTAACGCGACAAAACAGCAGCCGCATGATGCGGCTGCCGTTCCACTGAAAAACTTTTTGCTCCCCGGACGCTCCACCAAGGCGGCGCATAGCGCCGCCCGAGCAGTCGTTGCCGGCGCAGCCGGCAATGACGCGAGACGGGTTGTTTTCCCGGTTTAGTCAAATAAAGGACTCGGACGCTCCACCAAGGCAGCGCGTGCGCTGCCCGAGCGGTCGTTGCCGGCGCAGCCGGCAATGACGCGAGACGTGATTCAATCAAATAAAGGCGTCATATTGAGGGGCCCTGCGCCGTCTGGCGCATGACCGGCTTGAGATAGCCGACCTGGGCCAGCGCCTTGAGCAGCACGGTGCCCAGCACGCAGCAGGCCAGCGCCTCGCCGACGATAAACGTCAGCGCGTTGAAGCCGCAGGCTGTCCAGAATGCGGTATTCACGGCCCCTACCTCCGCCCAGGCCCACATGGGGGGCAGGATGACGGCGTTGACGAGGATGGGGGGCAGGGCCGCCAGATACCACCGGGGCATTTTTGTGGTGAGCCAGGCGGCGATGGCGGTGGCCAGGGTGCCGAAAATCACGTCGATGGGCCCATAGGGGGACAGCAGGTTGGTGATGAGACAGCCGATGGCCAGCCCCGGCGCGGTGGCCGAGAACAGGAAGGGCAGGACGGTGAGCGCCTCGGCGATACGGCACTGGATCGGGCCGAAGGTAAGCTGCAAAATATCGCCGAAGTACCCCAGCAGGGCGTACAGTGCCGCCACCATGGCGGCCAGGACCAGGTCAAGAACAGAACATTTGCGCATCACAAAAAACCTCCTTTATGTTTAGAGTGCCAGCGCATTGGCACAGCGGCGGGCGTTCCTTCCGAAGGGGAACGCGCTT
>CAZCFU010000061.1:0-7651 GCA_964498005.1 uncultured Oscillospiraceae bacterium
ATACCGAAACCAATGATTTTCTTTGGTAAACCCACAATCAAACGCCATGCCATTTTCCTCCTTCCTATCAACGGAAAAAGTCCAATCGTTCCGTCTGGGCCGTTTTGGCAATTTATACCTCTTCTGACAGGTATTGGATCACCTGATCCAAGGAATCCAGCACCGCCGCGGCCTGATCCAAAACCCGCTGGCTGGGTCTCTTCATATCCGGAACGCAGATCACAGGGATCCCCGCGGCATTGGCCGCCTGTATCCCCGCCTCGCTGTCCTCCAGCACCAGGCAGTCCTCCGGCCGTTCACCCAGCTTCTCGCAGGCTTTCAGGAAGATATCCGGATAGGGCTTCCCTTTTTCCACCTCTTTGCCAAACACAAATTGGCCAAAATAATCCAAGACGCCATTCTCTCTCAGGATGTTGAGCGCCCGGTCCCTGATGCTGGACGAAGCCATGGCGATTTTATAGTGATTCTCTTTCAAAAATGCCAGCAGCTCCCTTGCCCCCGGCTTCAGCTCGACCCCGTAAGTGAGCAGCCGCTCCTCCGCGCGCAAAACCTCTTCCAGCCCCTGCTCCACCGTCCATGGGAGCTGATAGGTCTCGATGACATGGGGGACGTTCACCGACATGGATTTCCCGCTGTAATCCTGAGAATATTCCTCCTTGGTGAACTGATATCCGTGCTTCTCCAAGATATCCTTATATATCTGATACGCAATCAGCTCCGTGTCCACCAGCAGGCCGTCCAAATCGAAAATGACCGCTTTCGTCATGTCCCTGCCTCCTTGATCTCAATTTTTGAAAGGGCCCAAGCATCCCGCCAGGGCCCTTTTCATGCTTTTATTACGGCTTAAAGCTGTCCTTCAGGCTCACCGCCCGGTTGAACACCAGGTGTCCCGGCCTGCTGTCCTTGCTGTCGGCGCAGAAGTACCCCTGGCGCATGAACTGGAACCTGTCGGACGGCTGGGCCTCCGCCAGTCCCGCCTCCACCTTGGCGCCCGTGAGCACCTCCAGGGAGCTGGGGTTCAGGCACTCCAGGAAGTCCTTGCCCGCCGCGTCCGGCTCCGGGTCAGAGAACAGGTTGTCGTACAGCCGCACCTCCGCGTCCACGGCGGTGGAGGCGTCCACCCAGTGGATGGTGGCGCCCTTCACCTTCCGCCCGTCGGCGGGGTTGCCGCCCTTGGACTCGGGGTCGTATTCGGCGGCGATCTCAATGACGTTCCCCTGGTCGTCGGTCTCGTAGCCCACGCACTTGATGAGGTACGCCCCCTTCAGGCGGCACTCCGGGCCGTTGGGGTACAGGCGCTTGTACTTGGGGATGGGCTCGGGCAGGAAGTCCTCCGCCTCGATCCACAGCTCCCGGGAGAAGGTCACCGTCCGGGTGCCGTCCTCGGGGCGGTTGGGGTTGTTCTCCACCTCAAAGGTCTCGCTCTGTCCCGCGGGGTAGTTGGTAATGACCAGCTTCACGGGCCGCAGCACCGCCATCACCCGCTGGGCGGTCTCGTTCAGATCCTCCCGGAGGCAGTACTCCAGGAACGCGTACTCAATGGTGTTGTCCGACTTGGTCACGCCCACCCGGTCGCAGAAATTGCGGATGGATTTGGGGGTATACCCCCGGCGGCGCAGGCCGCACAGGGTGGGCATACGGGGGTCGTCCCAGCCGGAGACGTAATTCTCCTCCACCAGCTTGCGCAGCTTGCGCTTGCTCATGACGGTGTGGTTGATGCCCAGCCGGGCGAACTCGATCTGACGGGGCTTGTGGTAGGGGATGGACACGTGCTCCGCCACCCAGTCGTAAAGCGGCCGGTGGTTCTCGAATTCCAGGGAGCAAAGGGAGTGGGTGATGCCCTCCAGCGCGTCCTCGATGGGGTGGGCGAAGTCGTACATGGGATAGATGCACCACTTGTCCCCCTGGCGGTGGTGATGGGCGTGGTTGATGCGGTAGATCACCGGGTCGCGCATATTGAAGTTGCCGGAGGCCAGGTCGATCTTGGCCCGCAGGGTC
Source organism: uncultured Oscillospiraceae bacterium (assembly GCA_964498005.1). Classification (GTDB taxonomy): domain Bacteria; phylum Bacillota; class Clostridia; order Oscillospirales; family Oscillospiraceae; genus Enterenecus. The sequence goes on from CAZCFU010000061.1 coordinate 1,999, forward strand.
ATCTTCCCCTCCTCAAACTCGCCGTTCTTCATCCGCTCAAAGAGCTCCAGAGACTCCTCAATGGGCCGATCCCGGTAGGGGGAGGTGGCAGGCACGCCGATGGTTCCCCGGTGCTCCTTGAACTCCTCCGGGGACAGCTCGCACACATAGGCGTCGCCCTTCTTGATGAGCTCCACCGCGTACTCGTACATCTTGTCAAAATAGTCGGAGGCGTAGTAGAACCGGTCGCCCCAGTCGAAGCCCAGCCAGTGGATGTCCTCCTGGATGGCCTCCACGTACTCCACGTCCTCCTTGGTGGGGTTGGTGTCGTCCATGCGCAGGTTGCACATGCCGCCGTACTTCTCCGCGGTGCCGAAGTCGATGGTCAGCGCCTTGCAGTGGCCGATGTGGAGGTAGCCGTTGGGCTCGGGCGGAAAACGGGTGTGGACAGTCATGCCTTGGTACTGCCCGCCCTGAGCGATGTCCTCGTCGATAAAGTCGTGGATAAAGTTCTGGCTCATGGATACGTTCAGCTCTTCTGCCATTTCTGTCACTCCTCGGTAAAAATAATGTTGGGCTTTGGAACTACCAAAGCCCAATCATTATATCCGTTTTCCGGAAGAAAAGCAACCGGCAATATGCCCATATCTATCCTGCTTCCGGGCCGGTGTATGCCTGGGCGGCGGCATAATCCTCGCAGATGGGATGGAGCGCAGCGGGCCACTCATACCCCATCTCGGTCAGCTCCTGGTCTGTGTAAAGCAGCTTTGACCGCGGCGCGGGCTCCTCCTCCGGTTCCTCTTCCGGCTCCTCCCCCTCTTCAATGGGGTACAGTCCCTGGGGCAGCAGATGGCGGTAGCCCTCGGGGGTGGCCACGATGAGCCACAGCCCCGCCGAGCCGCTCACCGGCTCAACCTCTACGCCGCACTGCTGGCACAGGTATTCCATCGCCATCAGCAGGCCCAGGTCGGAGGCCGGCTCCCCGGACAGGGCCGCCAACGCCAGCGGTGTACCCCGGTCGTCCGCCCCGCCACCGGCGGCGCGGACGATGTCGGCCAGCTCCTCCACGGTATAGCTCTCCCCGGCGGAGGGATTGGCCTCCAGCAGGGCAGCGGCGGCATTCTCCAGCTCCTGGATATAGTCCTTTTCCTCCTGCGCCACGGTGGCGGCGCTCTGGCTCCAGTCCAGCTTCACCTCAATGACCCGGCGGGTGCCCGCCTCCGGATAGAGGGAGATGGTCTTGCCCTTGATGTCGTGGTGCCGGAACAGCGCCGGGGCGCTGAGGCAGGCCAGCTCCAGCAGCTGTTCCACCAGCTCCCGGTCGCCGGAGAAGTAGGAGGCCAGGAACGCGGCGGAGCTCTCCTGCCCGGTCACCAGCCGGGACAGCTCCTGGCGCACCCCGGCAAGGCCGGTGACCTCCCGCAGGCTGTCCATCTCCTGGGCGGTGCGGGAGTAGGCCACGCGCAGCTCCACTTCGTAGTAGGTGAGCACACGGGTGGTCTCATAGGTCAGGGAACGCACGGAAAACGCGCCCAGGGGATCCTCGTACATCACCTCGTCCCGGGCGTTGGCCAGGTCGGCCTCCACATCCCCGGTGTAGTTGTAAAGCCGGATGGTGCCCCCGGTGCGGTGCCCGTTGACGAAGTAGAGGATGGCGTTCACCAGCCCCTGGTAGCTCTCCGCCCGGAGGACGGACTCGTCCTCGGTGACGGCGTAGTCCACATGGGTGGTGATGGTCTCGTGGCCCCGGTCCAGCATGGCCCCGCAGCCGCTGAGCAGCAGCGCCAGACAAAGGCATAGGGCCAATATCCGTTTTTTCACTGGAACACCCCCCTCATTGTCCGCGCCTGTGCCCGGGCGCTCCGCGCTTCTTATAGGCCGTCTTTCTTATAGTCCCGGAAGCCCTCGCCCAGCACCTCGTGGGCATTGCACACGATGACGAAGGCGGCGGGGTCGATGTCCTTCACCGCGGCCTTGATGGAGGCGATCTCCCGCTGCTTGAACGCGCACATCAGCACATCCTTCTCCACCCCGGTGTACGCCCCCTTGCCATGGAGGATGGTCACTCCCCGGTCCAGGTCGTGCACCAACACATCGGAAATTTCCTTGTTCCTGTCGCTGATGATATAGGCCACCTTGGCGTTATCCAGGCCGTAGAGCACCCCGTCCATGACGATTGTGGAGATATACAGCGCCACCAGGCCGTACAGCGCGGCATATAAGGTGCGGAAGGTTATGGTCACCGCCACGATCACCGCCAGGTCGATGCCCATCAGCAGCTTGCCCATGGGCAGCCAGGCCAGCTTCAGCTTCAGCAGCCGGGCCATCAGGTCGGTGCCGCCGGTGGTGGCGCCCTGCTGGAAAATGAAGCCCAGGGACAGCCCCACAAGCAGCCCGCCGAAGATACAAGCCAGCAGCGGCTCCATGGGCTGCCACTCCCGCAGGGGCGTCAGCAGGTCAATGAGCACCGAGGAAATAAACATGGCGTACAGGGACGACACCAGCAGCCGCCCGCCGATGAGCTTCCATCCCAGGATAAACAGCGGCACGTTCAAAACGATCACGGTCACACCGATGGGAAAGGCCGGGATCAGGTAGTTGATGATTTGGGCCACGCCGGTGATGCCTCCGAACGCGATGCCGTTGGGGACATAGCACCACACAAATCCTACGGCGTAGGCCGCGGAGCCCAGGGTAATCATCAGCAGGGGGAACAGCGTCTTTTTCAAGCGGGTCACAACGGGCGGCCTCCTCCAAGTCATAATAAGGTCATCTGTTCTTCGCCCCGATCCTCCTCTTTCAGGAGCGCCCCGGCGGCGGGCAGGGAACGGGCCCGATAGCGGGCGGCGTTGACGATGTGGGTGGCGGCGAGGGGCTTGGCCCACACCACCTTGTGCTTGGCCTTCACCGCCATGACGCCCACCCCTTGGGTGGAGCGGGTGGTCTTGGGGGTGAGGGACGCGGTGTGGAATACCACGCACCGCCCGTCGCTGGCCCCCACCGCCATCTCCTGGTCCTCCGCCAAAAGCTGGGCGGACACCAGGGGGAACTTGTCGCAGTAGGCCCCGGTGAGCTTGCGCCGCCGGGTCTGGGTCTGATAGGCGGACAGCTCCACCCGGGCGGCCTTGCCGTTGTCGAAGAAGAACAGCACATGGGCGGAGTAGTCCCTCGGCGGGCAGGCCCAGACGAACTTCTCCTCCGGATCCATGCCCAGCTTGGTGGGCAGGTAATCGCCCAGCACGCTGGCCTTGGTGTCGTCGAAGTCGGACAGCCGTGTCTTGTAGCACTGCTGCCTGTCGGTGAACACCAGCAGCTCGTCCCCGTTGTTCCCCTCCCACTGGAGGAAGGAGCCGTCCCCCTCCTTGTACTTCTGCTCGGAGCTCATCCGCAGGGACTGGGGGGTGATCTTCTTAAAATACCCTTCCCGGGAAATAAATATGTTCACCGGGTAGGCGGGGACCTCCTCCACCGCGGCGGCCTTCTCCTCCACCGCCTGCTGGTACTCATAGACGATCTCGGTGCGCCGGGGGGCGGCGTACTTCTTTTTGACGTTTTTCAGTTCGTCAATGATGATGTCCTTGATGCGCCCCGGGGAGTTGATGATATCCCGCAGGTCGGCGATCTCCTTCTCCAGCTCGGCGACCTCCTCCACCCGCTTGAGGATATACTCCTTGTTGATGTTGCGCAGCCGGATGTCCGCCACGTACTCCGCCTGTACCTGGTCAATGCCGAAGCCGATGATGAGGTTGGGCACCACCTCGGCGTCCTCCTCCGTCTCCCGGATGATTTTGATTGCCTTGTCGATGTCCAGCAGGATGCGCTTCAGGCCCTTGAGCAGGTGGAGCTTTTCCTCCTTCTTTTTGCACACGAACCAGGTGCGCCGCCGCACCCCGTCCATCCGCCAGGCCGTCCACTCGTCCAGGATCTCCCCCACGCCCATCACCCTGGGCATCCCGGCGATGAGGATGTTGAAGTTGCAGGAGAAGCTGTCCTGGAGGGGGGTGCTCTGGAACAGCCGGTTCATCAGCTTATCCGGGTCGGTGCCCCGCTTCAGGTCGATGGCCAGCTTTAAGCCGTTCAGATCGGTCTCGTCCCGCATATCGGAGATCTCCCGGATCTTGCCCGCCTTCACCAGCTCGGCTACCTTGTCCAGGATGGCCTCCACGGTGGTGGAGTAGGGGATCTCATAGATCTCGATGACGTTGTCCTCTTTGATATAGCGCCATTTGGCCCGCAGCTTGATGGGCCCCCGGCCCGTGCGGTACACCTCCGCCAACGCCGCCCCGTCGTACAGCAGCTGCCCGCCGGTGGAAAAGTCCGGGGCTTTCAAAATGCCCATCAGATCCACATTGGGGTCCTTGAGATAGGCAATCGTTGCGTCGCACACCTCGCCCAGGTTGAACCCGCACAGGTTGGACGCCATACCCACGGCGATGCCCTGGTTGGCCGCCACCAGCACGTTGGGGAAGGTGGTTGGCAGGAGGGTGGGCTCGGTGAGCTTGCCGTCGTAGTTGGGCACGAAGTCCACCGCGTCCTGGTCGATGTCCCGGAACAGCTCCTGGCAGACGGGGTCAAGCCGCACCTCGGTATACCGGGAGGCGGCCCAGGCCATGTCCCGGGAGTACACCTTGCCGAAGTTGCCCTTGGAGTCCACCAGCGGGTGGAGCAGGGCGCCGTAGCCCCGGCTCAGGCGCACCATGGTGTCGTAGATGGCGGCGTCGCCGTGGGGGTTGAGCTTCATGGTGTGGCCCACCACGTTGGCGGACTTGGTGCGGGAGCCCCCCAGCAGCTTCATCTGGTACATGGTGTACAGCAGCTTGCGGTGGGAGGGCTTGAAGCCGTCGATCTCCGGGATGGCCCGGGAGACGATGACGGACATGGCGTAGGGCATATAGTTCAGCTCCAGCGTCTCGGTGATGGGCTGCTCCAGCACCTGGGCCCGCAGGCCCATGACGTTGGGGTTATTCACTTTTTTGGGGCCGTTCTGCTCGGGGGTTTTCTTCTTAGCCAATGGGATCAGTCCTTACTTACGAAATATCAGCTAAATCCAGGTATTTATACCCGCTGTCCGCGATGTGGTCCTTGCGGGCCTGCAAATCATTGCCCAGGAACATCTCGAAGATCTGAGCCGTGCGTTCCACATCCTCGGGCATCACCTTGATGAGCCGCCGGGTGTCCGGGCTCATGGTGGTCAGCCACATCATGTCCGGCTCGTTCTCACCCAGGCCCTTGGAGCGCTGCACGTCCACCTTTTTGCCCGCCAGGGAGGACACGATGTCGTTCTTCTCCTTGTCGGAGTAGGCAAACCAGGTCTTTTCCTTGCAGGTGATCTCATACAGGGGGGACTCGGCGATATACACATACCCCTTCTCGATGAGGGTGGGGGTCAGCCGATACAGCATGGCTAGCACCAGGGTGCGGATCTGGAAGCCGTCCTCGTCGCCATCAGTACAGATGACGATCTTGTTCCAGCGCAGGTTATTCAAATCGAAGGCGTTCAGATCCTTATTGTTCTTGGACTGGACCTCCACCCCGCAGCCGATGACCTTCAGCAGGTCGGTGATGATCTCGCTTTTGAAGATGCGGGGGAGGTCCGCCTTCAGGCAGTTGAGGATCTTCCCCCGGATGGGCATGATGCCCTGGAACTCCGCGTCCCGGCCCAGCTTCACGCTGC
>CAZCFU010000062.1:0-7630 GCA_964498005.1 uncultured Oscillospiraceae bacterium
CCAGGCTGATGAGGTGGTTGCCCACCTCGTCGGAGGGGTAGCTGAGCATCAGGACGATCTTTTTGGCCCCCTTGGCAATGCCCCGCAGGCAGATGGCAAAACGGTTGCGGCTGAGGATGGGGAAAATCACGCCCACCGTCTCCCCGCCCAGCTTGGCCCGGACGTCGGCGGCGATCTCGTCCACGGTGGCGTAGTTGCCCTGGGCCCGGGCCACGATAGCCTCAGTCATGGCCACGATGTCCCGGTCACGGAGGGCAAAGCCGTCCTCGGCGGCGGCCTCCAGCAGGGAAGCGGTCACGATCTCCACCAGATCGTCCCCACTGCGGATGATGGGGGTGCGGATGCCCCGGGATACGGTACCGACCATACGGCTCATAAAGGAACACTCCTCATTTTCATGTCATTTATGTGGGAAAACCCCAACAGTTTTATATGATACCACGGTTTTGGCCGGTTGTAAATGTAATTTTACGAATTCGCGCGGCCAGGGCATATTGGAGCGGCAGCCCGGTTTTGTTTCCCGCGGGCAAGACTGTATGCAGCAAATATGTTACAGAAAATTATCCGTCTCTTGTAAAGAAATATGTTGCATTTTGCTTTACATATGGTATAATAAAGCTACGCTGAAGGAGATGACTCTCATGGCACAGGTTATGGTCAACTTTCGCATAGATGAGGACGTTAAGAAAACCATGGAGCAGGTGTGCAAAGAGATGGGGCTGAGTATGACGGCTGCCTTTACCATTTTCGCCACAAAAGTGGGCAAAGAAAAACGGATCCCCTTTGAGATCACGGCGGAGCCCCTCAATTCAGAGCTGTACCGGCGGCCGCCCCGCCCCGCGGAGATCCGTCAAGGCCGTGGGGAAGAAACGGCTGTGCTGCCGCGGAAGCAGGAGCGGTTGGACGTTTTATGCGCGCAGATCCGTCAGTCGCTGACCTCCATCCATACCGCGATCCCTTCCTCCATTACAGGGCTTCCCATGGAGCGGATCAGGCTGCTGTGCGGCGACGAGCTCAAGGATAAAGCCGCGGGGATCTCCAATACTGCCAAAACCCTGTTTTCCAATCGGAACATCGAGACGCTGCGGGAGAAAGATCTGGGCATTCTGGACGAGTATACGGACAGCCTCGCATCCATCTCGAAGGAACTCCAGCAAATTGAGTGCGCCTTGATCCCCGCCATGAAATCATGGCCCGGTGAGGATGCCGGCAGCTTCGAACAATATGAGCAGAGGCTGGCGGCGGTGTCCAAAGAATTTGACGCGCTTTCGCCGGTAATGCGGCGCTTTTGGGATTCCACCGCCGGCAGCGGCGGCGCCCGCGCGGTTCAGGCGCGGCTCCGGCAGGCCGCAGGGACTGTTGAAACGGCCTATGTCCTGACGGCGCTGGAAAGCCTGGAAGCCCTGGTCCTCCGGCATTACAGCTCATTGGAGGATCAGACAAAGGCTCGTTTGGACTCTGACTATCTCCAGACACTGGAGCTTACCCTGCGGGAACTGGGCCGGGCCGAGCAGGACGGCGGGGATGTGGTCGGGAAGGCGGCGCTCTGCCTTCGGGCCATCAACGTGGTGTCCCAGATAATCTCCGACAGCGCGCGGACCCGGCAGGAGTGGAGCGAACGGAGCCTGGAGGCGGAAGTGGCGGCCCTGGAGCGCCTGGCCGCCATGCGCGGGGACATTGGAGGAGGCATCAAACCGGAAGCCTGAGAAAGATCCCAAGCCGTCGGGAAGCGGCGCCGCCGTCCCGGCTTGTTTTGATATAGAGAGAACCGTGTGTTAAATTTGAAAGGAGGAATCCCAATGCTTGAGTTTATTCTGAACGCGTGGCCTGTCATCGCAATCGTCATCGTGGTGCTCGTCATCATCATGCTGGGCTATGTCAAGGCCCCGCCCGACCAGGCGTACATCATTTCCGGCATGAAGAAGGAGAGCAAGGTGCTCATCGGCCGGGCCGGGATCCGCGTCCCCTTCCTGGAGCGCATGGATAAGCTGTACCTGGGCCAGATGACCGTCGACATCAAGACCGAGCAGTCCGTCCCCACCAGCGACTTCATCAACGTCAACGTGGACGCCGTGGCCAAGGTCCGCATTTCCCCCCAGCCGGACGGGATCAAGCTGGCCGCCAAGAACTTCCTGAACAAGCGCCCTGACGACATTACCCGGGATCTGCAGGACTCCCTCCAGGGCAATATGCGTGAGATCATCGGCACCCTGTCCCTCAAGGAGATCAACACGGACCGGGATTCCTTCTCCGACCAGGTGATGTCCAAGGCCAGCAAGGACATGGATAAGCTGGGCATCGAGATCCTGTCCTGCAACATCCAGAACGTCACCGACGAGAACGGGCTGATCAAGGACCTGGGCGCGGACAACACCAGCCTCATCAAGAAGAACGCCGCCATCGCCAAGGCCCAGGCCGACCGCGACATCGCCATCGCCCAGGCGGAGGCGGAGCGGGAGTCCAACGAGGCCCGGGTCCAGGCGGACACCCAGATCGCCCAGAAGCAGACCGAGCTGGAGATCCGGCGGGCCGAGCTGAAGATCATGGCCGACGGCAAAAAGGCCGAGGCGGACGCCGCCTACGAGATCCAGAGCCAGGAACAGCGCAAGAGCATCGAGACCGCCACGGTGAACGCGGAGATCGCCAAGACCCAGCGTCAGGCCGAGCTGAAGCAGTACGAGGTCGAGGTGGAGAAGCAGAAGCTGGAGGCGGAGATCCGGGCCAAGGCGGACGCCGAGCGCTACCGCCAGCAGCAGGAGTCGGAGGCCGCCCTCTTCAAGCGCCAGAAGGACGCCGAGGCGTCCCGCTACGAGCAGGAGCAAAAGGCCGAGGCCGAGATGAAGATCGCCCAGGCCCAGAAGTTCGCCAAGGAGCAGGAGGCAGAGGGCATTGCCGCCGTCGGTAAGGCGGAAGCCGAGGCCATCCGCGCCAAGTCCCTGGCCGAGGCCGAGGGCATTGACAAGAAGGCGGAGGCCATGAAGAAGTACGGCGAGGCCGCCGTCATCGAAATGGTCATGCAGGCCCTGCCCGAGATCGCCAAAAACGTGGCCGAACCCCTCTCCAGGGTGGATAAGATCACCATGTACGGCGAGGGCAACAGCGCCAAGCTGCTGGGGGATATCGTCACCGGGACGACCCAGGTCACCGAGGGCATCACCCAGGGCATGGGCATCGACGTCAAATCCCTGATCGCCGGTATGCTGGGCGGTAAGCTGGCGGGCGGGGAGGATAAGACCATCATTATCCAGACCCCCCCTCCCACGGATAGGCCCGAGGGTTCCTCCGCTGATCCCAGTGAAGATAAGCCCTCCGATTAACCCTGGTCAAAGCACGACCCCCGCATTTTTCTTTCATTAGCCGGAACGCAGATGATCCAGCCCCGTTTCCAAGCGGAAATGGGGCTGGATCATTGACTTTTTATCAGGTCGTTCCCATAGGATCCGACAGCGCCGCCAGCACGACCCCGCGGCGGTTCCGGCCACGGCCCGCTTTACCGCATAAAATAGGCCCGCCCTTATTTTAAGAGCATTCTGTTCCCCACAATATGGATATTACAGTTTTCCTCCGCTGTCGTGATCTCTTCCGTCAATCTTCCGATCCGAACGGTCACAAACGGATACAATTTTTCGCACTTTATTCTCCCGGTACTCTTTTTGTCCAGCACCTTATCCAGGCCGGCCAGTTCTGCCGTCAGCCCTTCCCGTTTTTCAATATAAAGATCCCGCTGTACCACGAGTTGATCCAGCACCGATTTCTCGACATCTGAAATCCGGCTGCCCTTCTTCCGCAAGTCGGTGATCGTTGACCACAGCTTTTTAACAGTCGATTGTACCTCCGCCAGCTCTGCCTTTACCCGGTGCCACGACTCAGGGCTGTTCGGAGGATAGCCAACGGAAAACTGGCTGCGGTCCCCGGCGAGATTGCCGACCCGCAGGCACAGGATGCTGTCTCCCGCCCGAATCACGCTGCCCGCGATCATTCCACGCCCGGCCAGGGCATAGACCGTGCCTTCACAATGGATCGTACTGTTGGAAATCATTTCCGCCACTACATTGGTTCCGGCACTGATTTCCGCGCACTCCACCACAGGGGACTGGACCTGATGGGCCGCGCTCAAAAAGGTTTTGCCGCTCGTTCCATAAATACCCTGCTGAACATGGATCGTTCCGCCCAGAGATGTCACCCGGGCCTGCCCCAGCTTCCCATTGATCACAATGTCACCGGACGCCTCTATATCGACCCCGCCGTCCACATTCCCTCCGATGTAAAGATTGCCGGAAATCTGCAATGTTCCCTGAAATTGGTCGACGTCACCGTCAATGATTTTCTGCTCATGAACGCAGAACAGGTCATTTTGGATATATAAAACCCCATCCACACTTGCTGTAAGGGCCTGTCCACCCCTGCTGATGGCGGTGTTCTCCCCTTGGGGGATATTGGCGCTGACGGCCTGCGGACAGGGGAGCTTGCGCCCCGTTACGTCCATGCCGTCCGTCCCCGCCTTTGAGGGCCGGATCAGACAGATGACCGCCCCTTTCCGAACGGGCTGCAGCGGGACGTCCTGGCCAAAATCCACCTGGCCTTCATCCTGCGTTTCCAAGCACATATTCCTGCGCCGCTGGAAAAGCTCTGTCACCTTGCCGTCTTCCCCTGCCTTGGGTGACGTTCCCCGCGCGATCGGAAATACGCGAAAATATCCGGACGCCATCTCCCGCGGGATCTCCTCCTGTAAAATGCCATGGTTAATGCCCTCATAGTGCATATCCTCCAGGAACTCTTCCAAGGCGATCTCTTCTCCACCGTTCTCCGGCGGGAGCAGACACGCGTAGGCATTCATCCGATCCGCTGTCAGAAAAAAGCTGGCCTTTGCCTTCAGGGGCTGGGGAACGCCATCCGGCGCCTTTTTGCATCGGGCCTTGTACGAGTCCTTCAAAGCCCTGACAAAATTGTCCACCATTTTGCCGTCATCCGGATATTGCGCCTTCAGCTCTTCGCCTTTCGCGTCCAGTTCTGAAAACAGCTTTTTGTAAGGATTGGGGGAAAACGATTTTCTTTCCTGCTCGTCCGTTGCCTTTGAGGCAAAATAATCAAAGATGGACATTCTATCCCCTGCCTTTTTTGGATTCCGTATTCGCGTCAATGGTTATTTCCAGGTAACTGCAATAACCCATTTTACAGTTAATCGCTTTTATCATATCATTTATATGGGAGATTATCAAGTGCTATTCCGCCTATTTGCGCTGAAAAAGCAAATGTGGAGGAAAAACCGCCCCATTTCTTTGCCCCGGCTCACAGCAGACGGTTCCTGTCTCCCCATTCACACATGGAGTACAGCCTGACGGACCAGGGGCTTTCCCGGCCCCCAAGCAGGATAGAGCGCCAAACAGATGACCGCCATGAACGCGCGCGCGTTCATGGCGGTTCATACTGTCCTATTCCCCAGTCAGCAGCGCTCTCGGCGCGATTTTTTTGATCCTCAAAGACAACAGGCAGAGCGTCCCGAAGGCAAACAGCACCAGCCCTGCCCCTGCGGCAACGGTGAATCCCACCGGAACGGCAAACGTACACTTAACGACCCCGATCCCGCTCAGAAACAGCGCCATCAGCGGGTTGATGATGAAGCCGCACACGACAAGCCCCAGCGCGGTGGACACAATCGCCGTGGGCATGAAGGACAGGGCCGTCTGCAAAATCAGCTGCCCGGTGGTGAAGCCCAGCGCCTTCATGACGCCGTAATCCCGGCTCTTCTGGGTCAGCATGGTGCGCACCAGCAGGTAGAGCACAAAGGCGATGATGACGGCGGACAGCACCAGGATGGCGGCCACGATCACCGTCATCAGCGAGACATAGATATTCGCCCCAGCCACTACCGCGGCCCGGACATTGATGGCCGCGTTCACGCTGCCGCCAAACTTTTCCTCCATTTCCTCATTGAAGCCGTCGATGTCCAACCCGTCCGAAAGATTGAGGTAGTAGCTGGTGTTGGTCAGCGCTCCCAGCCGTTCGTAGCCCGCCCGGGTCAACAGGCAGTCCCGGCCCAAATTGTTGGAAATCTGCGTAAATCCCGTAATCAGATAATGTGCCTGCCTGCCGTTGGACGTGATCTCGATCTCGTCCCCGATGGCAAAGCCCTGCTCTCGGGCATACTTTGCCGCGATGGCGATCTCGTTGTCAAACTTCGGGAATCTCCCATCAAATACCACGCTTTGGTTATTGACCTGCGCGAAATCATCGCACATGGTGGCCATGAGCTCCACTCCGCCCACGTGCCAGACGTTGGCGCTATGATACAGATATGCCTTTTCCACCCGGCTGTCCGCCTCCAGCTCGGCCAGGAGGTCGTCCTCGATATCCGCCTGGACGTTGATGCAGGCGTCCGCCGTTTCGCCCACGATCAGGTTCAGGAAGGGCTCCGTGTCCCAGATCATGTTTTCCAGCATCAGCCCGGAAAACACCACCACCAGGGAAAGCACCAGCATGGTGGCGCACACCGTCACATTGTGCTTGACCCCGGACAGGGTGGTTTTCAGCGCCAGGGCAAGGTTCAGCGGCGCGCTTGTCCTGTCCAGCGGAATATGGTTGCGCTTGAAATTGTGGGTGGACAGGCCCGCGCGCAGCGCCGTGATGGGCTCGATTTTTTTGATCCTGCGGGCGGCCAGCCACACCGCCAGCGCCACCGCCGCGCCTAACATGGCCAGGGTGAGGGCAAAGGGCAGGGGCAGGAACCGGAGCGCGTAGGGGATGCCCGTCTGCCCGATCATCATGGAGTTGAGCCCGGGGAACAGGGCATAGGAAAGGCCCGCGCCCGCCACCGCCGCCGCCAGGGACAGCCCCAGAAACTGCACCAGCAGGGAGCCCACCAGCTGCCGGGAGGTATAGCCCACGGCCTTCAGCGCGCCCAGGTCCTTCATGTTGACCTGGATGTAGTTGATGATGTTGGACGCAATGACGATCAGCGCGATGAGCAGCACGAAAAAGGCCATGGCGCTCACGATGCCGGAGCAGATCATCTGGGAGATGTAGCGGGACTGGGTCACCAGGGCATAGGAATTGCTGACCGCCCGGGCGTCCGGGAATTGGCCGGACACCGCCGTTTTCAGATCCGCCTCAAACACCTGGCTCTCCGATTTGTCCTGGAGCCGCACAGAGCACAGCACCGCCTGAGGCGCATATCCCAGCGTTTCCAGCTCCTCGTATTTGTCCCCGGTCAGGATCAGCTCCGTCATGGCGCAGTTGTGGGAGCCCATCATCACGCTGTTGAAAAAGCCGCACACCGTGTAGGTCACCTGGGCGCTCCCGATGGAGATCTCAATGGGCTTGCCCAGGCCGATCTCGCCCGTTTTGTAGAGCATGGGCAGGTAAACCCCGCTGGAATAGCCGCCCTCCTCCACCATTTCCACCATCCCGATGGAGCGGGACAGGGCGGCGTCCTTGTCCAGAAAGATCATCTCGCTGTTGATCTCGCCGCCGTTGTAGTCGAAGCTGGCAACCATGTGCATACAGGGGTCCAGCCGGAACTGGTCGGCGCGGCTGTCCCGCTCCAGCGTCCCGGTGAGAAAGGCGCGGAATTCCGGTGTGTCGCTGTCCACCGCCAGGGTGACGTGCCCGTCGTTGAGCTTGTCGTGATACC